>RFHL01001310.1 GCA_003696875.1 Bacteroidota bacterium
ATAATTCGGTGGTCTTTATGGCCGACGAAAAGTGCATCGTCGAGGCGCGCTTTGGACGGTTTGAAGCGGCGGTGAGAGAGACGCTCTCCCAGTACGAGGACTTTGAGTGGGAGGAGGACGAGCTCATCGTACGCCGGGAGATTCGCCCCAATGGCAAATCCCGCGCCTTTATCAATGACACCCCGGTCCCCCTCCACCTCCTGCGGGAGGTGGTGGCCCAGCTGGTCGACCTGCACAGCCAGCACGAAAACCAGTTGCTGCTCTCTCAGGACAAGCAGCTCGAACTGCTCGATGCTTTCGCCGGCAATGGCCCCCAGCTGGAAGCCTTTCGCCTGCAACTGGACAAAACCCAGAGCTTGCAGCGGCAGATCCGCAAGTTGGAGCAGGAAGAGGCACAAGCACGGGAGCAGCAGGATTACCTGCGCTTTCAGGTGGAGGAGCTGGAGGCGGCAGATGTAAAGGCCGAGGAAGAGGAGGAGCTAGAGTCGGAGCTCAACCTCTTGCAAAATGCCGAAGAAGTCCGGGAAGTGCTGGGACTCGGGACCGAGACCCTTTACGAAGCCGACGAATCGCTCTACGGTCACCTGAGTGAGGTGCTGGCCAGCCTGCAGAAGGTCGCCCATGTCAACGGGCAGATCAGCGACGAGCTAAGCCGCCTGGAGGAGGCCCGTGAGACCATCAAGGAGGCCGCATACAACTTCCGCCAAATGCTCGACACCGTCGAGTCCGATCCGGAGCGGCTGGCCTTTATCGAGGAGCGACTCGCGGTCTATCACAAACTCAAGCTCAAGTTTCAGGTCACCACCGGCCAGGAACTGGTGGATCGCTACCTGGCCCTGAAGGCCCGGATGACTGCCTTTGATTCGCTGGAGGCTGAGATTGCCGGCCTTAGGAAGACCCTCACCAATGAGGAAGCCCGGCTGCGGACACTTGGTCTGGAGCTGGAAAGCCGCCGACAAGCGGCGGCAGCGCCTCTGGCCCGGCAGGTCATGGACCTGCTGGTGGAGGTGGGCTTTCAAAAAGCTCGCTTCGACATCGCCTTGGAGCGTAACGTCGAAGCCGGAGGCAGCCTGGAGCTCGAAGGCGAATTCCTGCGCCCCTTGCCGACGGGCTTCAACAAAGCCCTCTTTCTCATCCAGACCAATCCCGGTATGCCAGCCGGGCCTTTGGCCCAGATTGCCTCTGGGGGCGAGGTCTCTCGTGTGATGTTGGCCCTCAAGGCAGCCCTGGCGGACAGGTTTTCCTTTCCGGTGCTCATCTTCGATGAGATCGATACCGGCATCAGTGGCGAGACGGCCCATAAGGTGGGACTGGTCATGCAGCGGCTGGCCCGCCGCTTTCAGATCCTGTCCATCACCCACCTGCCGCAAATTGCAGCCCGGGGGGACGCCCACTTCGAAATCCGCAAGACAATCTCAGACCATCATACCGTGTCCGGCGTAGTCGCCCTCGACCACGAAGCGCGGGTACAGGCCCTGGCCCGCATGATCAGTGGAGACCAGCCGACCGAGTCGGCCCTGCGCAACGCCTCTGACCTTATCACCCGGACGTAGCTTCATGCCTGCTTATATGAATCAGATTCGACAGCTTATCGCTCAGAATGAGCTTCGGGAGGCCCTGCAGCGATTGCAGGGGCGGGCGCATGGGGATCAGCTCTCTGACGTGCTCCAGATACAGGGCCGGCTGAGCCGGCTGGAGCGGGAAGAGCGTCTGGGGACCATCGCCCATGACGAGGCCGGGCGGCAGCATGCCCGGATCACGCAGGCCATTCTGGACCTGATCGCCACCTGGGAGCGGGATGCCGGTCCGCCAGTCGTGGAAGACACGCCTGCCGCGCCCGAGCCGGAGCAGCAGGACGCCACCCGAATATTGTTTTTGGCGGCCAATCCTACTGACAGCGGCCGGTTGCGCCTGGACTACGAATTGCGCGAAATCCGCGAAGGCTTGCGGCGGGCCCATTTTCGGGATCGCTTTAGCCTGATTCCGTACCAGGCGGTACAGCCCCGGGACCTGAGTCGGGCCATGCTGGATGAGTCGCCGCATATCGTCCACTTTTCGGGGCACGGCTTTCGGGAACTGCTTGATGATGAGTCCGATGGAGATGGCACCCGCTCCCTGGAGTGGGATGCGGATGTGCCGGCTGCCTACAAAGGGGGTATTGCTCTGGAGGACGCCACCGGGAATACGAGGCTGGTGGAGGCTACTGCCTTGGCAGGGCTCTTTGGACTTTTTGAAGGGCAGGTAAGCTGTGTGGTGCTCAACGCCTGCTATTCTGAGGTGCAAGCCGATGCGATCCTGCAGCATGTCCCATACGTGATCGGTATGACTACAGCCATACCGGACAAAACGGCTATTGCCTTCGCGACCGGATTTTATGACGCCTTGGGCGCAGGCCGAGATATTCCCTTTGCCTTCAATCTGGCTCGCAACCGCATACAGTTGGAAGGCCTACCCGGGGCAGCCATCCCCCGCCTGCTGAAGAAAGAGGCCTAATCGGGCTGTCGGCTTAGATTCCCCTGCGTTTTGGGTACCAGCTGCACTGAGTGACCCCCATCGCCGCTTGTCCTACCGAACGCTTATGTAGAGCCTGTTATGGTGTGGGTAAATTCCTGACAAACAGTTTATTAAGGGAGTTTTTCCTCTGCGAAGCCCTCACTCACGCTTGATTTTCTAGGCCTATAGATTTTGGGTGGGGAGCTGTTCCAACAGGTCCAGTGTAGCGGTGTTGAGAGGAGACTCGGGTGTCTCGACCATGATCTCGGTCAGCAAGGTTTGAGCGCCTGGCGTATTGCCCTGTTTCAGAAAAATCAGGGCAGATACCCATCGGTGAGCCAGGCGGTAGGTTGGGTGCGCCTCAGCCTGCAAAGCAGGCAAGTCCAAAAGCGCCTGTTCCAGTTGGTTTTGCCGTATGGCTGCATAAGCGAGGTAGAGTTGGCTTATTGGGCTGTGCGGCCCTGGCTGGGCGCGCAGACCTGGCTCGTCAGCAAGTACCCAGTATCCTTTTTCGTTGCGGGTGTAATAGGACTGTTCTGCGAGGGGGAGGAGAGGGGGCTCCGCGTCCAGAGAAGGGGAAAAGGGTAGGGGTTCGGTTTCGGCAGTGAGGATAGCCGTGTTTAGATCCGGGCTGCGTTTCCAGCCTCCGTCCGGTGTAGGCGTTCCTTTTCTGGCCATGAGTCCGGGCTCGGTGGGCTGAGAGTCAGGCCACATCTGCCAGGTGGCGAAGACAAGTAGGAGGGCCACAGCGGCGGCAGCGGCCACCTTCCAGGGGGACCCAAAGAACGGGCGATGTCTGGCAGAAGAGGACTGGTGGTAGCGCGCCACCGTTTCCCTCAGGCCATAAAGCTGGATCTCCTGCAGGTATTCAGGGTGGGCCTTTTCCAACGCCTCCAGGCCTGCATGGATTTCACGCTGAACGGCTTTGATCTCCTCCCGGAGTTCAGGATCCGCGGCAATATCCTGGGCCATTTGTCGCTGCGTTTCCTCTGGCAGCAGTTCACAAAGGTAGTCTTCGATTTGTGCGCGTGTGTATTTCATCATGGTCTGGGATTTCCAGCAATCAGTTTTTAGGGGCTACAGAGGAAGGGGTGAACAGATTGTTTTTCTGATGAAGCCAAGCCAATTCCTTGAGCAGCATCGTTCGTTTGCTTTTCGGGGGAGAACTGGGCCTGTCTAGTCAGGCTTTAACTTATTTTTCAAGGCTTTCAGGGCACTAAAAACGAGATTCCTGCTTACATATTTGGTACTATGCCCGAGTTGAATCTGAATCGCCTCATAATCCATGTTTTTGTAGTACCGCATCAGAAGGATATCCCTTTTTTTGGGAGGTAGTTGCTCGATCGCATTTCGAAAAGCTTCCCTTTCCTCCTGATGAATCAACTGTTGCAAGATGCCATCCTCGGCAGGGGTTGGATGATCCTTTTGCTCCTCGCTCTGTTCGCCTGACCAAAAACGGGATTCTTTTTTCCCCTGGATGGCTCGCTGGATCGCCAGGTTTTTCAGAATCCGATAATAATAAGAGCTAAGGCTGGCAGAATGGAGGGACCAGTCTGGATTGATTAGATGGCGATGCAATCCGAGATAAGCCTCCTGGCAAAGATCTTGTTCCGTAGATGGATCAAACCGGAACGAGCGAAACACTTTCAGCTCAAGTCTCTGGACCTGATACTTAAATGCTTTGATACCTAGCTCCCGAAACGCTGCAGCCTGGCAGCGGAGCAGGAGCAATAAGTCTTCATCCGAAAAAGCCTTGAGGCTACGCCGATTCAGATAGACAAATAATCTATCTTCCCTTTGACCAAAGTGCTCACACAGCGCGGCGAGAGGCACTGGAAACAATGGATCCATTGCCTGTATGTTGTGTACGTGGCTTGAATATAATCCTTATTCCGAGTTTTTTTTTGTACTTTCTCTTTTTCATGGTGCATGGCCATGATTATTTGTGCTCCGAAAGGGATTTTTTTGTTTTTTTGAAAAAGCTTCAAAACGCAAGTGTTCCTTGCGTAACCCTGTTTACGTTCATGCTTGTACTTCGCTACTTTTTTGGCCTGCTTGGGATATGGTTGGTATCCTGCCCGCTGGCGCTTTCCCAGACGCTTCATGCCTGGATCATAACAGATCAGCGGGATTCGCTCATCGGTGCTACGGTCGATCGGGAAGCCGTTACTGCCTGGCTGGAGCAGGCGGCTGAGGTCGCCGAGCTCGAATTATCTCTAAAGGAGATCGATCAAAATGGGGTGTATGGTCTCCAACTGCGGGACGAGCTGCTGAGTATTCGGCCTAAGGAGGACGATGTGATGCTTTTCTACTTCTCGGGTCATGGCAGCGAACAATGCCTGGAGAATACGCCGCCGGCTTTCAGGATGCCTGGCAACGCTTGTTTTGCGATGGACAACATCCACGCCACCTTCGTCAACAAAAAGGCTCGCCTGGTACTGGTCATCTTTGATTGCTGTACCCAGCGGGCGCCAATCGTACTCCCCATGCGGGGAGGCGAGGAATCGACCCTGACTGAAGTTGCCCAGGCCAATATCCGCCGCTTGTGGCGGGATTATCGTGGCTACCTTCGGATAGGGTCCAATGATCCGGATTTTGGGAGCTTTTCCTATGGAAATCCTCAGTATGGGGGTCTGTTTACCGATACCTTTTTGCACCAATATAACCAGATGATTCTGGCTGACAGCTGTGAGTGGGAGGGCGTCCTGAAATCTACCCGATCGGAGGTAAGTCAGTATGCCGCCAATGAGGGGAAGGTACAGGTGCCCTGGTATTCCACCTACCTGCGTCCTATACATTTGCCTTTGTACCCCAAGGGAAACTGAGTGCCAGGGTGAATTTCTGGGCAGAGATCCCCATCTACAGATGGCCTTCCATTTTTTTGCGTGTGCCTTTAGCAAAAACCGTCTTTTCCTATGTCCCAAGCTACTTCTCTTGTTTCCGGCCTGATGCTGATAGTATATCTGTTGCCGGCTTCGATTCAAGCCCAGATTGGCCAGATCATCGAAGGTGAATCTGCTGCTGTCAGCATGAATTTTGATGGGCCTGCTCCCAACAAGGACCTGCTGCACGTCGCTTGGGTAGACCCGGATCCCAGCCAGTGGGAGGGGGACGCCTACATGGTCAATACCGATCTCTTGAAGGCTCGCCTGATGATTATTTCCAGTTATCCCCTGGACAAAGCCCGGTTTAGCATTTTGCGCAACGGGGCCCCCTTACCTGAGGGTCAGAAGATGGAGATCATGGACATGTTTGGGAAATCCCTTCTCGCCTCCATCCCTCTGGAGG
>RFHL01001311.1 GCA_003696875.1 Bacteroidota bacterium
CCTTGCCCGCATACGGCGTCAGAAAAAGCCTCACTTGGCCCGCCAAGCTCGGTTTTTCTTCCTTGTCTGCGCACAAGGTCTCGGCGCAAAATCAGGAAGCTATTTTTCTCGCGTTACTAAAGGGACGAAAAGGGATGGCCTTTCCCAAGGCTCAACCAGGAACTTCGAACCAGGAACTTCGAACCATCAACTGAGTTCCCACCCCTTCCGGTAGGTGCGGGTAAGGAAGGCATTGGCGGCCTCATCATTGGTGATGCGCATGCCGGCCGGATCGTAGTCGATCCGCTTCTTGGCGCGCAGGGCCACCGCGGCGAGGTTGATGGCCTCGGTGACGCAGGCGGCCCGCACAAAGCTGCCGGGAGAGGGGGTTCCCTGTCGCACATGCTCAATCCAGGCGCTGGCATCGCGATCAGGCTCGCTGCTGAGGGTTTTGGGACCATCGTAGGCCTGCATGCGGGCCTGCGGGATGATTTCGGGTTTTTCGCCCCGAAAACCGCCGAGGATTTTGCCTTTATCCCCTACAAAGAGTATCCCTTCATTGGGGATATCCCGGTCATCGGCTTCCAGTTCTTCGGGTGCGAAGGGTTTCATGCCCCCATCATACCAGTAGAGATCAAAAGCAGGCAGGCTTTCCTGTGCCGGAAACTTGAGCCGCACCATACAGCTCTGTGGAAAGGCCACATCATTGTCTACCCAGTGGTAGACGTTGTCTTCTGCTTCACGGGTGGTGGTGCCATAGGCCTTGGCCTGCACCGGCGGGCGGGTGATGCCCAGTGCCTCGAAGAGGGGAAAGAGGCTGTAGTGGCCCATGTCGGCGATGCTGCCGCCGCCGAAGTCATACCAGCCCCGAAACACATTGTGGGTGTAGTTGGGGTGATAGGGCATATGGGGCACCGGTCCCAGCCACAGGTCCCAGTTGAAGCCCGCCGGGATGGGCGGGCGATCGGCCGGCCGCTGCGTCCACTGCTGCCAGACGGGCCGGTAGGACCAGTTGTGGATCTCCTTGAGCTGGCCGATCACGCCATCGTCGATCCATTGCTTGATCAGGTCGTATTCGGGCCGCTCGGTCCAGGCGAGCAGGTGTGTGACCAGCCCGCTGTCGCGGGCTTTGTCGATGGTGAGCCGGGCTTCGGATATGCGGTTGGCGATGGGCTTGTGGGTAACCACGTTCACGCCGCGGCTCATCGCCGCGAGGGCGATGGTGGCGTGTAGGTGGTCCGGAGTCATGATCTTGACCACATCCAGGTCCTGCTCCTGGGCCAGCAAGTCGCGAAAGTCCTCATAGGCCGCACAGCCCCGGTACTGGCCCGAGGGTTTGTTTTTGGCGTAGTAGGCCTCGACATAGGCCTGCATCACCTCCCGGCCGCCGGGGATGCCCTTCACACCCGCCCACCAACTGTCGTCTCCCAGCACCCGCCGGATGCCATCACGGATGCCATGGGCCGACCAGTCGATGTAATCGTTGGTGTGGAGGTTGGGGTCACAGACCGCCACGAGCCGCACCCGCGGGTCGGTGAGCAGGCCGCCCAGCTCGCGCAGGCCCTGGGTACCGCAGCCGATATTGGCGACGGTGATCTGGTCCGAGGGGGGAATGTGGCCCGTCCCGGCGATGACCGAACTGGGCACGATGCTGAGGCCGGCCGCCGTGGTAGCCGCCGTGCCGAGAAACTTCCGGCGGTTGATTTTTCCTTTTTCCATAAGGCAAGGGGTTGACAGTGGGGAAGGAAGATACGGAAAAGATGTGAAGCGCGTATCCTGTGCCTAGCGCTATTTGCTTTCCGCTGCAAACCGGGCCTGCCAGCGCGGCTCCCGCATCGCCATGCATCCATGAAAACCCAAACGGGAAGTGGAGGAGCATTATAATTGGCGCTATCTCGGTTTTTGGAGGATTTAGCGCCAAATATAATTTTATAATTGGCGCTACGTCGCGTATATTCGAAGGTAGAGCCAACTTTACAGAGCATGCGTATGGAAGCGTTAATCGGCCGGAAAAAAGAGGTGCGTCAACTCAGGCAGTATGCGGAGTCGATGAAATCAGAGTTTATCGCTATTTATGGGAGGAGGCGGGTAGGGAAAACCTATCTGGTGAGAACAGTCTTTGAAAACGAATTTGCGTTCCAGGTGACGGGGCTGGCAAATGTGGGGATGCGCGACCAATTGAGCCATTTCCATGCTTCCTTGCTGCAATACAGTCCCCGGGACATAGAAATCGAGCCTGCCAAAAATTGGATGACGGCCTTTCGCCAGCTCATTCAGCTGCTGGAGCAAACCGAATCAAAGGGGAAGAAAATCATTTTCCTGGATGAGCTTCCCTGGATGGATACCCCTCGATCAAAGTTCCTCACGGGGCTGGAGTTTTTTTGGAACAGTTGGGCCAGTGCCCGCAAGGATATTCTGCTCATTGCCTGTGGGTCTGCGGCGGCCTGGATGATCAAGAATCTCCTGAATAACCGAGGAGGCCTGCACAACCGCACGACCGGTAGGATCAAGTTGGAACCTTTCACCTTGGCAGAAACGGAGGCGTTTCTATCGAATAAAGGAATCTTGCTTGACCGGTATCAGATTGTGACCCTTTATATGGCCTTGGGGGGTATCCCGTATTACTTGGACCAGTTGGAACGGGGGCTTAGTGTGGCCCAAAACATCAACACCTTGTGTTTCGAGCGAAATGCATTGCTGAGGAATGAATATTCCAACCTCTACGTCTCGCTATTCAACCGGGCAGAGCGGCATATCGCGGTAATTGAGGCCTTGGCCAAGAAGCGAAAAGGCCTGACCAGGCACGAGATCATGGCCGCAACGCACCTGTCAAACGGAGGGGGCCTGACCCGGACCTTGCAAGAATTGGAGGAAAGTACATTTATCAGGAGCTATCGCTCCTTCAGCAAGAAGGAAAAGGACACCCTTTACCAACTGATCGACCCCTACTCCCTGTTCTACTTACACTTCATCAAGGGCTCCAGCCCAGATGATGAAGCCTTTTGGATACATGCCATAGAATCCCCGCCCTTCCGAGCCTGGAGTGGATATGCCTTTGAAATGGTCTGTCTGCATCACGTGGCGCAGATCAAGCAAGCATTGGGAATCAGCGGGGTACAAACTTCCGTTTCTGCATGGTATGGGGAAGGGGCGCAGATTGACCTGGTCATTGACCGGAAGGATCACGTCATCAACCTGTGTGAAATGAAATTCTCTATTCACCCTTTCTCGATCACAAAATCATACGCAGAAAACCTTCGCCAGAAGATTAGCCGCTTCCAGCTCGCCACGAAAACCAAGAAGGCAATCTTCATGACCCTGATCACCACCCATGGACTGGTGGAAAATCAGTACCGGTATCTGGCACAAAACAGCCTCACCCTGGAAGACCTTTTCACCGCGTAGCCTGTTCCCTGGGCGAGGCCTTTTGAGGGAGCTCGGCGCATGCGCGCCATCTCCTACCGCACCTCCCACTCATCCATGAAGATCCAGCAGCCGAGCCCCGCGCCGTGATGCCAGACCGGGGCTTCCAGGGGGCTTTGGGCCTCGATCTTGAGGTAGCGGGCCCGGGCCTGCAGGCCCGGGAGGGTAAAGTACTGGATGTCATTGATCTTGCTGTCGGGCCGCAGGGGCGTGGCGTTGGGGACTGTGCCCAGGAGACGAAAGGTTTTGCCGTCCTCGGAGGCGTAGTAGCGCACTTCGGTGGGAAAGAAGACAATGTGGTTCACCACCTGCAAGAAGCCGGCGCTGAGCTCGTGGATGTCCTGCGTTTCCTCCAGGTCCACGATGGCCTCCAGGTGGGTGCCCTCAAAACCCAGCCAATTAGCGTAGAAACTGCTGCTGCCAAAGGCCCCATCGGTGAGGGTTTGGGGATCTTCGTCGGCGTACTTTTTGGGTTGGGTGAGCAGGCGCACCGGCTTGCCGGTGGCGAGGTTGGGTTTGGCGGCCCGGGCCAGGGTTTGCTGGTAGAGGTCCAGATATTCGGCCACCGAATAGCGCATTTCATTCATCAGGGTAATGCCAGCAGCTTCGGTGGTCTGGGCAAAGCGTGCCAGGCGGTCCTGCACCGGGAAGTCGCCCGGGTTTTGGACTTCGGCTGCCAGGTGCCGCTTGCTATGCTCCAGCAGGGCATAGTCCACACTCAGGCGGGCCTCCCGCACCCTTTGCAGGATCTCCGGCTTGGCAGCCACGGTCTGCTCGGCCTCGTCGTACAAGCTGTCGTAGTAGGCCAGCATCTGCGGCCGCAGGAAGCTCTCAAATCCCTGCGAGGGGTCGCCGTACAAAAAGAGGAAAAAGGCCGAATCCGCGGCGAGTTCCGCGTGTACCCGCTCGATGTAGGCCCGCACATAGGGCGCGGCTTCTTCATAGTAGCCCGTCAGGAAATCATCCCGCACGGCCTCGACATCGGCGTCGGGGTTCCAGAGCAGCTGGGCGGTCAGGTAGGCGCGCAGGGCAAAGAGCTCGCTCGGATGATGGCTGTGTTGCTCAAATACCCAGGTGGCATGGTTGTCGCGAAACAGTTGCAGGTTGGGCTGGAGCGTATGCAGGTTGGGAAAGGGGGCTAGGAAGTTGGTGAACTGGGTGGTGTAGTCCCAGATGCGGATATTGTCCGTGAGGGCACCCCAGGCGCGTAGGTCGGCGGCAAAGTCGGGGCATTTCTCCGCGATGGGACCCGAGCGGTCGCATTCGATGGAGCAGAGCGTGATCAGCACATTGGGCTCGGGCACCAGGTTTTTCGGGGCCTTGCGGGTGTACTGATAGGCAAGGGTGGAGATTTGCTTGGTGGGAAATTCCCGGGCGATGCGGTTCACGAAGTGAATCATGCTGCCGGCCGGGCTTTCCTCGGCGGTGTGGATGGCTTCGCACTGGGCACACTGGCAATATTGGGTGTTGTCATCCTGGCTGACGGAGATGACCCTGGCCTCCGGGTAGGCCTGCAGGTAGGCGGCCACGGAGTCGCGCACGATCTCGAAGACAGCCTCATGGGTGAGGCAGAGCTGGGTGGGCAGGCGCTTGCCGTTGCGCAGGGCGTAGTACTCGGGATGGGCCTCGTAAAACGAGACCGCCGGCATAAAACGGTGAAAGGTATGCACCCGTGCCGTAGGCACGTAGCCGGGAAAGGCGTCCTGCGTAACCCGCCGTTTCTCCGCAAACGCTGGCTGATCATAGAAGAGCCGGGCGTGCACGGTACGGGTGGTGATGGGGGGATCGTAGGCATAGTGGAGGTCCGCTGCCAACGGGAAGCGGGGCAGGCTGGGGACGCGCTCTACCTCGGGATGGTAATAGCGGCAGCCCAGCTCATGTTCCAAAAAGACATAGACCGCATCAAGGGTCGCGGCGGGACTTCCGCCGTAGAGGTAGAGATCTTTTCCGGCGAGCTAATAGTGCACGCTCGCCTCCGACAATGTCTCCCGTTGGAAGGCGCTACCCAGGAAGATCCGATGGGTCGCATCGCTGCTGTCCCGCACAATCGGCAGCTCTACCCCGCCTGCCTGGGCCAGGTAATCTTGCAAGACCTCAGCGGCTTTGACCTCAGACTCAGATGCGTCCGGGGCCAGGCAGATGACGTAATCGGATTGGCCATGATGCCAAAGGCTGGGCGAGGCCGGCTGGCAGGCGGCCAGCGTGAGCAGGAGGAGCGGAAGGAGGCATTTCATCAGGCGAGCGATTGAGGGTAGTAGCAGAGGGAAGAAGGCCTTTCAATATACAATGGTCCCGGTAGCTGGGAAAGGGACCCCGAAAACGGGCAGGGCAAGGACTCGGATATGGCAAGTTTTGTTGGGGGAAACAAGGCTGGAAGCCCCTTTGGGACGTCATATGATGGCT
This sequence comes from Bacteroidota bacterium, assembly GCA_003696875.1. GTDB lineage: Bacteria > Bacteroidota > Bacteroidia > J057 > J057 > RFHL01. The sequence goes on from RFHL01001311.1 coordinate 5,806, forward strand.
ACACAAAGCCGCATTCAGGCTTTGAATAGGGCTTTCAGTCTATAATTTGATTTCTATGAAGCATCGGGTTTGGGTTTCCAGGGGGCTCCTTTCAGCGCTCATAGGGCTGTTGGGATGGGCGGTTGCCTGCCAACCTCCCGCCGATGTGAGCCTGATTACCCCCGCCCCCCGGATTCAGTATTCCTTCTTTGTTGCCGGGCATACCTACGGCCATCCGGGAAGTGCAGCATTGGGCTTACATCCGCCTTTCAAAGCCCGGTTTCCGTTGATCAATGCTATTCCCACCATGGCGTTTGGGGTACTAACCGGTGATATGGTGAAACTGCCGACCAACAGGGCCTGGGACGCCATTGATCAGGATTTGGGGGTCCTGCACCCATACAGTCCCATACCGGATAGCAGCTTCACTCCCTATGGCGACCGGGAGTGGAGCCAAGAGAAGGGCCCGCTTCCCGTCCATTTTGTAGCGGGCAATCATGATGTGATCAACCGGACGCTGTATCATCTCCGGTATGGCCCCTCTTTCTATGATTTTTCCCATCAACATGACCTGTTCATTGTGTTGGATGCGAACCTCGCTCATTGGAATATCGAGGGGAATCAGCTGACATACCTACAGCAGATTCTCACCGAGAAAGCCCCTTTGGCAGATCGGATTTTTGTCTTCTTCCACCAGCAGCTTTGGTTCGATGAATCCAACATCTTCCACCTCGTCAAGCCCAACAGTTTTGCCGGTCGGGCCTATTCGATCAATTTCTGGACGGAGATAGAGCCGATGTTCCATGTCCTGGAAAATCCCGTCGTGATGTTTGCCGGAGATATCGGTGCCTTTCCGCATCGGCCGGCCTTCATGTATTACCATTACGACAACATGACTTTCGTCGCGAGTGGCATGGGCGGCGGCGTGCAGGACAATTTCATCATAGTCGATGTAATGAGCGATCATTCCATTAAATATCGATTGATCGCCTTAAACGGGGACAATATCCACGCATGGGGGAATCTGAAGGATTTTATCCTTCCGTAATGAGGACCGAAGAAGGGAAGCCCGCCGCCGGGTTCGGATTGACAAGGCCCCTTTTCTGCATCAATGCGTTGGAGCATGCGTTTTTCAACTCCCCCTCCCCAAACTGGGGACGGGAGGAAGCGGATATATGGGGTGGTGAATTTAGCGGCCTAGTTTCTCCAGCGCCGCCTGCATCCGTGCCAGAATCCCGGGGATCTCTGCCTCCGCCACTGTCCCCACCGACAGCCGGAACCAGGGGCTGTCATCCGGCAACCCAAAGGCGTAGAAGGGGACCAGGGCCACTGAGGCCTCATGCAGCAGATAGGAATAGATGTCTCGCCCATTCTGCAGCAGGCTGCCATTGGGGGTCCGGTATCCGGCCAGGTCGATCTTGACCGTCAGGTAGAGCGCCGCCTGCGGCGGGATGACATCCACGGGCAGGCCCTGGGTTTCCATCTGCTGCAAACCCGTAAAGAAGGCCTCCAGCCTTCGGCTGAGGCCTTCCCGGATGCCCGACAGGTAGGTGTCGACGGCTTGCAGGTCGTCCAGAAAGGCCGCCGAGGCGAGTTGCTCGGGCCGGGCCGCCCAGGCGCCGGCGTGCGCCAGCAGGGAGCGCATCTTGGCGATGACCCCATCCGGCCCAAAGGCCCAGCCCACCCGCACCCCGGTAGCGGCAAAGGCCTTGGACATACCGTCGATGTAGAGAGTGTAGGGCTGCATCTCCGGGAAGAGGGACACCGGATCCACATGCACCGTGTCGCCGTAGGTCAGAGCCCCATAGATCTGGTCAAAGAGCACATAGAGCGGCTTAGCGTCTGGGCCGCGACGAGCGTTTTCGGCCAACACCAGCTCGCAGATGCCAGCCAGTTGATTTCGCTCAAAAACCGTCCCCGCCGGATTAAGCGGAGAACAGAGGGCGAGCAGACCCGCTTCTTGGAGATGGGGGGCCACCTGTTCAGGGGTAGGGAGAAAATTGTCCGCCGGATCTGTGGCAAGGGCGACATGGCTTCCCTGGGCAATGTGGGTATAAAAATTGTTGTTCCAGGAGGGCACCGGGTAGATGACCTTCTCGCCCGGATTGATGAGGGTAAGGTAGGCGGCAAAAATCAGGGGACGCGCGCCGGAAGCCACGAGGAAAGCCTCCGGGGAATAGTCGAGTCCCTGCCGGCGGCGGGTGTAGGCCGCCGCCGCGGCCCGCAGCTCAGGCATGCCGTTGGAGGCGGGATACTGCGTCTCCCCGGCCGCGTAGGCGGCCGCGATGGCTTCCCGCAGGGGCCCTGGAATCGGAAACAGCTGTGGATCAAAATCCCCGATGGTCAGGTTATAGACCTGATGACCGGCCCGCAGCCGGGCCTTGATTTCCTCGGCCAGGGCCAGAATCTGGGAACCGGCCAGCCCGGAGGCCATATGATTGACGTGCATCGTGTGATGAGGGTTAAGCGAACAGACGGGCGAGCCCCTTTACCGGGCTGGCCAATCCCAAATCCCGAAAGCTACGATTTGGGTGGGAAAGGGACAAGCATGAAAAAGCTCCCGCATGGTACCGGACGCCGCTTTTCCCGTGTAGGCCTATTTTGAAAAAAAATGCCCATGATCCGCCTGCTTCTCCTCTGGCCATGGCTGCTGCTGGCGACCAGCCTGTCGGCCCAGCTGCTGCCGCCCCGATTTGTCTGGACCGATGCCAGCGGCGAAGGCCGCTTGCAGAGTGCTTTTTTTCGCTATGAACTGGAGCTGCCGTCGGCCCCCGATTCAGCCGTCATCGAGCTCTTTGCCGACTCCCGCTACCACCTCCGTGTCAATGGAGAATTTGTCGCCTTCGGGCCTGCCCGCCACTATCCGGCGCATCCCACCTACGACCGCCACGACTTGCGGCCCTACTTGCGGCCTGGCCCCAATGTGATCGCAGTACAAGTTCTTTCCAATGGCACCCACAGCTACCAGCTGCGGCGGCAGCCTGCCGCCTTCATCGCCTGGGGCAAGGTGACGGCCGGGGGCCTTACCTACGACCTGCGCACGCCAGGCGACTGGCAGGCCCGGCCGGTCCGCGGCCTCGACCCCGAGGCTGTGCGCATGACCTTTGCTCTGCCGGCCATGGAGGTCTACGACGCCCGGCAGGACCCGCAGGACTGGGCCCTGCCAGGCTTTGATGCGTCAGACTGGACGCCGCCGGTCCGGCTGGACCGGCAGGGGGCCTGGGGCAACCTGCGGCCGCGCACCATCCCGCCCCTCACCCGCGATCTGTATCGGCCCTATGCCCTCGCCGGGGCCTACCCCCTGGACGACAGCCGGCAGATCTGGAGTTTTCGGGTCAAAGTACCCGACCAGTCCGGCGCCGAGTTCCGGACCGGCCGGCAGTTGCTGGGCTACACCTGGATTCATTCTCCCCGCAAGCAAGAGGTCGAGGTGGGTATCTGGTGGGGCGAACACTTCCTGAATGGCGAAGGGCCCCTCCCGCAGGCGGCTCGACCGGGAGAAGAAGGCTACCGGCAATGGGCAACCTTGAGGCTAAAAAAAGGCTGGAACGCCTTTCAGGTGCGACGCAAGTCGTTCTGGGGCAAGTGGGACTTTTACCTCTCTGCCCCGCGGGCGGCGGGGCTGAGCCTCTCACCCGATCAGCGACTGGGCGACAGCCTCTGCTTCCGGACGCTGGGGCCGCTGCCCGAGTTGGCACAGGATGCCGAGATCGAGGCCCTGGCCTTGCCCTTCGAGCCGGCAGCGGTGGCGGCGACCTGGGCTGCCGCCTGGCAGGACCAGCCCCTGCGGCCGGTGGGCGTCAATCCCGCCACGGACCTGGCCTGGCAGGATTACGGCCCTGTGTTCCCCGTGTCGACCGGGCAGGTCGACAGCCTGACGGTTCCGGACGGCAGCGCCCTGGTCTTTGATTTTCGCTACAAAAAACTTGCCCGGGTGCTCATCGACTACGAAGCTCCGGCAGGGACCGTGATCGATGTGGGGTTCGCGGAGGACACCCTGGCCGGGCGGCCGTGGATGCTCAAGCGCAATGGGCTGTACATGGCCCATCGCCACATCGCGGCCGGTGGCCGCGGGCGCTTGGAGACCTTTCGGCCCTACGGCTTCCGCTTCTTACAGGTCCATATCCGGGAGAGCGAGGGAGAAGCGGTCAAAATCCACCGGGTACGGGCCATGCAGCACGTCTATCCCCTGCGGCAGGAGGGGGATTTTGCCTGCTCGGACCCCATGTTCAATGCCATCTGGGACCTCGGCTGGCGCACCCTACAGGTGTGTGCCGAGGACAGCTATACCGATACCCCCTTTCGGGAGCGGGGGCTCTATGCCGGCGACATGCTGCCGCAGATGGCGATCACCCTGGTCGCCAG
>RFHL01001312.1 GCA_003696875.1 Bacteroidota bacterium
GCCGGGTGGCCTTCCGCACCTGCCGCCGCAGGGGGGCGGCACAACCTTCCCACAGGCCCCCGGCTTGCAAATCCAGGTGATAGGTATAGCGCACCGAAAAATCGACCGCTGCCGCCCACCGCAGAGGGAGCGCATAGGTAAAAGCGGGGGAGAAATTGTGCTGGAGAAAGGGAATTTCCTCCCAGGCGGGCAAGAGGGCCCGCAGCCATTTTTCCTGATCGCCCAGCTGACGGTACGTCCCTCCCTCGGTTGGAGCCAGGCAAATCCCCCAATACTGGGCAAAAAGCGGCTGGCGTACCAGGCGAAACCCCCAGCGGCGGTCGAGCCCCCAGGGCATCACGGCCCGCCATTGGTCGCCCTCCTGCACGATCCAGGCCTGCCAGTCAGGCCGGATGCGGCTGGCGTAGCCGTGCAGGTGGTACAAACTTCCCTGCGGGGAAGCCTCAATGAAGGCATCCCATTTGTCAGGATCCAGATCCTGACCGGCGACGGTATGGAGTTCCAAAGACATGGGTCAGACCGAGAGGGCTTCCATCATGGCCAGGATGGCGGGGCGCCAGCCGCGCCATTCACCGCTTTCGCTCAGGCTGTCATTGTGAAAAATCATCGAAAAGGTGCCGCCCACCGTGCGGGTACAGTCCAGCAACTGCCGAAAGCGCTCCAGGGCGGGTTCGGGCTCCAGGCCCAGGTAGGCCTGCAAGCTGCGGTCCATAAGCTGGGCGGGGTGAATCTTGAGTGTTGTCACCCGGTTGCGGCGCAGATCAAACCAATGGAAAGGGCGGGCCATCCCGGCCGGAAAGCCTCCCTCGTGATATCGACACCAGGAATAGTCGTCCCGGATACCTGCCTCCAGCAGCTGCCGGGGGGTCTCAGGCAGGCGATAGCGCAGGAAGTGTTGCCGGCTATGGCGCACGGCCTGATCCAGAACGGAAGACAGGCCGCTCAACTCGCGGGCCAGCTGGCCCGGATCTGTCATGGTCGAGTAGGAAGGGTGTATTCCCAACCCGTAACCAGCAGCTCCCAGCTGACGGATCAGCTTCTGATAGGGGGCCTTGGTCCAGGGAAAGCGGCTGTCGTAGGGGGTTTTCCGGCCACTCACCAAAAAAAAGAAGCGGGTGCGTTCCGGAGGGCATACCTCCTGCAGCAAGGCAAAGGTATCATGGGGATCACGCCGGGTGAGCAGGGTCTGTAATCGCTCGAGCGCCACACCGGGCTTTAGGCGCACCATGTCTCGCAGCAGGCCTCCACCCCATCCGGCCGGCCCTTTGTGCCGGTACTTCCAGGGAAAATCGACGTCGATGGTGATTTCGGCAGAAAAAGCCGGCGGGCGCATCTCCAGCTGTTGCGGAAAGCGGCTTACTAAGACCTCCCCCAGTAGCTGGGCATACCGATGCACCAAGGGGACGTGATCCAGGTGCCATTCGTCCGAGGGATAAGCCTTTAAGTCGTAGCGCTCATGGGCGTCTAGGTGCTGGACCTGGTATTTCTCATAATCGGTGACGAGGTAGAAAACCCCTGACAATAGATCGAAATCTACGATACAGCGGGTATCAGGCGGCTGGGGAAAGAGTTTGACCAGATTACCCGGCCAGTAAGCAGGCGGGTCTTGACGGATATGGGTTTCGCCCAGCAAGCCTCCCCAGGGCAGGGTAAAGGCTCCCGGCTGGGGAGGGACACCATAGACCATCCAGGGAGCGCCCTCCGGAGGATGGTCTCCGGGGCTAAGGAGCTGATAAGGCATCCCGAGCAGGTCGCTCAGTACCAGATCCAGGGTGTAGCTGACGCGCGGCGTGCCCGGTGGGGCCGATACATAGAGCGGTGTCGCCATGATTGCGAAAGATACGCCCATGCCCGCTAATTGCAAACCGCTACCCGCCCACTTTCCGTTGAGGTTCATGCAGGAAAAATGGCGGTTTGAGGAAATGGTCAAATGTTTCGCAGGGCAATTACATACTTTCAGGCAGCCCCGTAGCGGGCAGCGATCTTGTAATCTTCCAGGGGGTCTCCTGCCTTTCCTTCCGTAGGTTCTGTCCCTTCCCCTTTCACCGCTCAAGGCACCCCGTCGGTGCCCCCTATCCTGGTCTGGCGCCGCCTGTTGGCCTGTCGCCCGTCCGGGCCGGGCTTCTCGAAATGATACCTGGACGATTGCTGACCTGCTCATGGCTCATCCCCGGAAAAAACCCGTGTCTCCCGGCTCCCGCCTGCGGCCGCTATCGGCTGCGGAGGCCAAAGTAGTCTCCTTGCCGGTCGAGCCTCCGCTCCCCGGCACCTTGACAGCCTGGTCCTGCGGCCATTGTGAGGCCAGCAATGAAGGGCATCACCGGCAGTGCCAGGCTTGCCAGGCGCCCTTGCCGATCATCGCTCTCTTCACCGCCCATACCTACTACCAAGCAGATCGCACCAGCATCCGCATTCGCTGGGAGGTCGCCGAGGCAGAAAGTCTATTTCTGGAACCCGGGCATACGCCCTTGCCCGCCAAGGGCTATGTAGACATCAATCCTGAGTTTGAACCCAGCCGGAGTTTCCAACTGGTGGCCACCAATCGGACCGGGACCTCCCGGCTCCAAGCCCAGGTTTCCGAAATCAAACCCCGAATCCGTACGTTCTCAGCCTCCGAAGCTACGATCCAGGTGGGGCACCCCATAATTCTGTCCTGGGAAGTCGAAAATGCCGCCGCAGTCCGTCTGCAACACCCATCCGGGGAGATCGACTTAAGCGACGTCAGCTTTTACGAATTGTTTTGCGAGGAAAGCACGACCTGCACCCTCATTGCTAGCAACCCCATGGGGTCAGTTTCCCGCGTGCTACGCCTGACCCTACCGCCGCCTCAGATTCAGTCCTTCCATGCCACCCAGGATCACATCCGATCCGGCGATCCGGTTCAGCTCTTTTGGGAGGCAAGCAATGTCACACGGGCGTGGCTGACCGATTCCCATGGCGATCGCCGGGAAGTGTCCCCTTCTGGCCCCTGTACGGTACGGCCCGAGCAGACCACCACCTATACCCTCCGGGTAGAAAATCCTTCCGGGCAGGCCGAGGCCAGCTGTACCCTGACCCTGCCCCCGCCCCGGATTGTTCGCTTCGAAGCCAATGCGCCCATCAGTGCAGAAGGCGAAGCCCTGACCC
>RFHL01001313.1 GCA_003696875.1 Bacteroidota bacterium
CCTCCAGACGGTGTTCTCCGGCCCCCAGCTCCGGCCAGCTCGGCCGAAACGGGTAGGTCGCCACTACCTCCCAATTCGCCCGCATCTGCACCAGCCGATCGCCCTTCACTTGCACATGCATGCCATCGACCAGCCGGACCGGCCAGGTCACCGGCGGATAGCCATCCACGCTTATTTGAATCGGCCCGGCGCCGGTCCCCTCGGCGGTGATCAGCAAGTCCAACGGCCCGGCCGTCGCCTGGCTAAAGGCAAAGCCCTCGGCGGCCGGCTCACCCGGCTGTCGATCCCGGGCCCGGTAGGAAAACAAGCCTACCTCCACCTCGAACAGGCTCCAGCGGCCAGGTCCGGCCGCCTCCAGATGAAATTCCCGATCGATATCCTGCAAGGCCTCGTGCTGCGCGGCCGAAAAAGCCCCCGCCATGCGGGCGGCCTCCCAGGTCCCCAGCAATCCCAGCAGGCTATCGGCCTGCGCGTGCTGCTTCAGGGTGGTCACATCGGCCACAAAGGCATAGCCCGCCTCAAAGCCCGCTGAGCGGGCCAGCATCCACTCGATGTCGGCCAGCGAGGTGGTCGGACGCAAGCTAAACCAGCCCAGCATGGCGGGCATATAGTTTCGCCGGAAGTACGGCTGATTCTTGAGCCGGTACTCCGTCTGGCTCTCCCGAAAGCCCGCATACCAGGGCTCGCCCCAGTTCATGCGGCTGTACATATGCCAGAAGAAATGAGAGGTGCGGCTCGCATCGGCCATGTAGTGGGCCCGTATCTCCGGACTCAGCTGATCATACCAGGTCTGCGTAAACAGCACTTCCCCATAATTGCCCAGGCCGGTGGAGCGATTGCCCTCCAAGCCATCGAAGGAAATCTGCCTGAGACCACATGTGTTGTATAGCTCTGCCAGGCGGCTGGCCATCTCCACCGTCAGCTCCGGATCAGAGAGAAAGACCTTGTAGGCATGATCGGCCAGCAGATCAGCTGCCTCACCCACAGCATGCGCCTGGGCCTGGGTCCCCCAGGCACCTCGGGTACAGTCCAGCAGCCGCC
>RFHL01000118.1 GCA_003696875.1 Bacteroidota bacterium
GTATGAACCAGCATCAGGCCCCAGCGGTCGCCCTTTTTGGGGTGGTAGCCGGTCAGTCGGGTGAGGTCGATGGCGGCTTCCAGTACATAGGCCGGCCCGGGCGGCCCGGGGAAGCACAGGCGGTAACGCACACTTTTGGTGGGCAGAGGGGCTTCGAGGTAGCTGGTGTCGGCGGTGCCGTGGCGCCACCAGGCGCCATACGCGGGATAGGTGCTGTCCGCCACAAAAGCAAAGGCGTGATCGCCTTCGCCAAAGATCTCGGCGACGGTGTCGCGCGGAATCTCGACAAAGCAGGTGACCGCATCCTTGTAATACCAGCGCTTGGGCGCGTGCAGGCAGTCATCGGTGTCGATGACATTGTCCCAGACCTCGGCCCCGAGGTAGAGGTGCCGATCGTCCCAGGCGAGGTAGTAGCGACTCATGAGGTCGCCCATGAGGCTGTCTTCCCCGGCATGATCGGTCAGGCGGTTCCAGACCGGATCGTACCAGGGCGTATGCTGTACGCGAAAGAGGTCCCAGGGGCCGTCGTGATAGGCCTGATGGCGCCATTCGCTCAGGTCCCCGTCGATACGGGGTGGGGTAGGGAGGTAGGGGAGCACCAGGGCCTGCGCTGGCAGGCCCCCGGGCAAAAGGAGCAGAATAAGACCCAGGAACTGTCGAGTGCGCCTATTCACCACTGTTAATCAGGCCATTGGCATCGGGCTGCACGCCATAGTCTCGCCAGAGAATGGCGTCTACTTCCAGAAGAGAGGCGAGGGCGATCTGAGAGTAGTTTTGTGAGGCATTGCCAAAGTTCTTGTAGCGGGTTTGCCACATCTTCTGCAGCAGGGCCATGCCCCCATAGCTGGGGCGAATCAGGCTCACCACGCCGCGCACATTGCCGGCACCGGCATGGTAGATGTGAAGGACCAGCAGCCGGAACCAGAGGTCCCGCTCCCGGTAAGAGATCCCGTAATCGTCCAGGATGGCTCGGGCGTGGGGCAGGCAGGTACTTTGGATGAATTTGGCCGCGGCTGCAGCCGATTTATCAAAATCGGCCCGCTCATCGAGGTTGCTGTTTACAATCAGCCCCTGGGACTGGGCCACGTATTTCATGAGTTGGAAGGGGCCGTAGGCACCGGTATGGGACATGCGAATGGCCCCTGGGCTCTCGATGAGCAGGATGGCCTGGGCATACCAGGGGTCGGTCCCGACTTCCTGAAAGCGGCGGATGCCGCGGCTCAAGTTGGGCAGGACGGTGCGGATCTGGTAGTAATCCTGCTTGCCATAGGTCACGTACAGGCGGGTGTCGGCAGGAAGGCCGTACTTCTTAAGCATCTTGGCCTTAAAGGCCTGTTTTTGGCTGGGGGTAAGCTTGTCGTAGGCTTCGGTGGGAAAAACGGCGAGCACCTGCCGGGTATCGGCCACATTGAGAAGACTTGAGTCCGGATGCAGGTTCATGACGCGGCGCCAGAAGCGTACCTGGGCCAGGGTATCCCAGCCCTGCCGGTACATTTCCGGATCGCGAATCAGACTTACGGGCACCGAATCCCCCGGGGCGACGACGACAGGCCAGCGACTCTGGGCGCGGTCTTGGGCGCCAACAGGCGAAAGCATGCCAAAAAGGATCGGAAGCAAAAGCAGAACGGTGTACAGGCGCATGTGCGGAACGGTTATGGGGAAGTGAGCTATCAAAAAGATTCCAATCTCCAGCCGACCTACCTGAAGCCATGCTTCAAGAGTAGGATAGATAGTCGTTCGTACTATCCAGACTCAGAATCATTAACGTAGGAGTCACCAGATATGTTAACGGAAAGTTAATGGATTCTTCCGGCATTTGGCAAAAACGGCGGGCCGAACGGTCCTATTTTCTTTACAATCCGTAAGAAATATTCCCTCCCCCGAAGTAAGATTCGGCGGTTTTTTGGTGATTTGCGCAAAGGCCGGTTTACTTGGCCAGCCATCCCCAGATATAGAGAGCGCCTGCGGTCCCGTCCATGGTGGGTTCGTTGGTGGAGTAGTCGCCGATGTCGTCATGATAGACGACGTAGGGATTTTGCAGCTCGGCAAACTCGTCCGGCTCGTTGAGGTGCAGGCCTTTGAGTTGCCGGAAAATGGTCCCGTAGACCGGGCCATCGACCAGGCCGCCGGGAACCATCTGATGCGAGAGCGCCCAGACGCTCGTGTGTACGTCTAGCGGATACTCGCCCGCAGCGCTGCTGTCGCATGAAGGCCAGGCCGTCGGCGGGGTAGGGGCGATAGCAGTCCGCCGCGATGCGAAAGGGATCACCCTCGACCGTGTGGCGGGTGAGTGCCAGCCGGTAGGCGCCTGGGGCTTGCCAGGCGCTGAAGTCGAGCTCGTAGTAGTGGGCAAACCGCCCCCAGCCGGGCCGGGTCACCGGGCGCAGGCCAGCCCGGAAGACGTCGTTTCCCAGGCTGTCGCGCAGCACAAAGTGGCCCTTGAGCGGGCGGTCGCTAAAGGCCAGAGCTACCTTGCTGCCGGTAGGCTGATAGCCGATCAGGTTGTGACGCAGGTAAATGCCGGCCGCGGCGGCCTGCGGTGGGGTTTGGCCGCCCAAAAAGACCGGTGCAAGGAGTAGCAGGAGAAAAGTCAGACACATGGGGTCTTTTTTCCCAATATCCGAAGAAAAGGCCGGTAAGTAACGCGAGAAAAATAACTTCTCGATTTTGCGCCGAGACCTTGTGCGCAGACAAGGAAGAAAAACCGAGCTTGGCGGGCCAAGTGAGGCTTTTTCTGAC
>RFHL01001314.1 GCA_003696875.1 Bacteroidota bacterium
AACAAGGTAGTACTTCACGTGGTAGGCCCGCATAATTGACAACACAAGGTTGTCGTTTTCGGCCCCGATATCATCTGTGTGGCCTTCAAGCACCAGTTGGGCTTCCCGGCAGCTTTTCATCACCTTTGCAAGTTCATCCAGGCGGCTCTTGGCCGTGGCATCAAGTTGGTCTGAGGCATAGGCAAAGAAAACCGGATCCGTTACCACCTCGGCGGCTGAGGCACAAGGCATCGGGTCGGGCTGAGGCTCAAAGACTGGCTCCTCTGTAACTGACACCCGGTCGGTGCCTACGACCACCTCAACGGGGAGAATGGGTTCTGGCTCAGGCTCAACCAAAGGCGCCGGAGCGGGTACGGAGGAGGGCAGATTGCCTTGTTCGAGCGGCTGGGACTCTGGGTCGCTGAGGGCCCATTCGATTTCCGACTTTTCGGGCAGTTGGGGCTCCGGTTCGGCGACCGCCCAGTCGTTATCTGTGGGCGGGCTCTCTTCGACGGGGACCTCCGTTTCACGTTCCGGCCCCGAAGCCGGTACAAGCGGTCCTGGGGCACCTTCCTCAGCGATAAGCGGCTCAGCCACCAACTCAAGAGAGTCGGTGAGCGGCGTGATGGCTTCCGGCTCGTCCACCACCAGAGGGATTTCCGGGTCGCCTGTGGTCTTGGCGGTATCCAGCACCGCCAGACTGGTAACTGTCTCTTTCTCTGGACATCCGTCCAGGCTGAGGGGGCCGGCTTCGTCCGGGCAGACATCCAGCCCATCTACCAGGCCGTCCTGATCGGTATCACTTGGCAGTAAGGTCGCCAGGAGTGGGCTTGCTGGCTCGGGCTCTTCCGGAGGAGTTCCTGCGGGGCTACTAGGCAAATTGTAGATAAACGCGATGGCGTGGGCCAGCTGTTGTTGGTCTTTATTGAGCGAAAGCTTACGTACGGTTTCAACCTGTAAACTGGCCCTCGGGCTAAGGCGAAATCGAATGCCCCCAGCCAGGGGGACATAGGCGTCCGGGTGCCCCGGGACATAGCTTCCCCCAATGCCTATGACAGCATAGGGCCCCAAAAAGCTACTTTCCCGCAAAAAAAGCCCATTGTTCACCTTAAACCGGAGCTGATAACTCATGTCCAGGTAATAACCTGAAACGATGGCATCACCATATCCGGGAAAGCGGACCTCTGGCCCAAAGGCCAGGCTGGTTCGAAAGTCAAATGCCCCGTTCAGGTATTTATTCAGGCTGATATCGGCACCAGGAAAGTAGCCTTCACTGGGCAGTGTCGGCAAGCTGGGGTGCGTCAGGTATTGCACCATCCCCCCGCCCAGACCGATCGCCCAGGGAGTCTGGGCTGTTTGGGCGGGTAGTAGGCCGGTGGCAAAAAACAAGAGCAGGGTGAGGCAACCGGTGCGGCCTGGTAAGGACATAGGTCAGGTGTCTGGGTTCAGATGTTTGTTTGTAGAACCAGACAAAATGCATTCCAATTTAACCGTAGACGCAAGCGGTCTCAACTAAAAAAGGCCCCAAACCGGACAGGTGTCGACGGTAGGGGCCGTAAGATTTTGGACGAAATAGACTTGACAAGCTGCCTACTGAGGCGGCATGCGACGGTAGATCCACCGAATGGGCGTATTGTCGATCTCCATTAATAAGATCAACTGATCGCTGGTGAGGGCTTCAATGCGCTGTACTGTCCCAAAGTCCTCATTATACAGGCTGTCGTTGCGGTAAGAAAACTCTACTTCTTCCGGAGGCAGATCGGGAGCTGAAGTAATCATCCGACCGGTAGGGGTCAGTTCCATGACCGACTCGCCGATGTCGTCAGTAGACATGGGCATGTCGCCGTTCCGCATCTCGACGAGCTGCCATCGCCCCACCAGCTCTGGGACCACCACCTGGGCTGCGAGACCGGTGGCCGTGTCCACCGGGATGCTGTCGGTCATGAGGGAGTCAAGGCCCTGGCCTTGCCCCTGGTTGTCATCGCCACAGGCGAAGAAAGGCAGGCCCAGTATCAGAATCAACCCCAGATGGATGGCTTGGATGCGTAACATATTCTTTGGCTTGGATGATCGCAAAGAAGACCGAATTCCGCCAATTAAGCAAATTCAGCCGGCCAGAAAGCGGTGCACCTCGCGCAGAAAATCCTCAGGTGCCTCGGCGTGAATCCAGTGGCCCACGCCGGGAAGCCCTACAAACTCAGCCTGGGGAAACAGTTCGCGGATCAGGCCAAAATCGGCCGGATCCATATAGGGAGACGCTTCTCCATACAGAAACAGACTGGGTTTTTCAAAGGGAAAGTCTATGGCCACATTCTTCAGAACCTCCTCATACTTGCGATTGATCACCTCCAGATTGAATTTCCAGCGGTAGCCGCCCTGCTCATCCCGTCCCAGTCCCTTGAGTAGGAACTGCCTGACAGATGCCTGGGGAATATCCTTGGCCAGGATGGCATCGGCTTCCTGACGAGACCCGATCTGCTTTAAATCCAGGGCAGTTAGCGCCTTGAGAATCGCTGTATGGTGAGGTTTGTAATGCTTGGGGGCCATATCGATCACCAAGAGTTTATCCACCCGTTCGGGATATTCCCCAGCGAAGCGCATCACGGTTTTTCCTCCCATGGAATGCCCCAACAAATGCGCCTGCACGATGCCTCTCTGGTCCATGAACTCATATAAGTCCTCAGCCATCACATCGTAGTCCCATTCCTCGGCGTGCGGGGACTTGCCATGATTGCGCTGGTCGACCAGGTAAACGCTGTAGGATTCGGCCAGTTTCCGGGCGTGGGTTACCCAGTTGTCCAGCGAACCAAAAAGCCCATGCAGAATGATGAGGGCCGGGCCTTGCCCAAAAGTTTTGCAATTGAGATCCATAGAAGGCTATCCGTTCGGGTCGCAAAGGTAGGGGAAAGCGTTTGCATTTGCGAACCCAGAAACCGAGGATATGTTTGCCCGTCCTGTACCATTTGCGTGGCGGAAGGATGGTGAGGTCCAGGTGGCCTGATTTTTGTGTATGCTCAGCTGTAGAT
>RFHL01001315.1 GCA_003696875.1 Bacteroidota bacterium
CCGACGGCAGTCCGCTGGCCTTTGAGACCCTGAGTGATCTGGAGATCACCCAGGCCAAGCTCACTTCCCTCCGCACCCAGTACGTCAGCAAGCATCGCCGCATCGAGGTCGGCAGCTCCTACCAGACCATCACCGGGATGTATGCCGCCCCCGTCGCCAACTCGCGCGACGGGCAGGGAGCCCCCTTCGAGGACGACCGGGGCGAATGGCCCACCTTTGGCGAGGAACAGCTCGACAAGGTAGAAAGCGCCCGGCGGATGCGCGAGGCCGAAATGGGGCTCGCCATCACCTCGCCCCTCTTTTTCCTCAAGGAAGGGCACCGGCAAATCACCCTCACCTTACAGTTTGTCAATGAGTCGGCCTCGGTCTATCTGGACCTCATGCAGGACCTGGCCAAAAATCGCTACAATGGGGAGGTGTACGATGCCTTTCAGGCAGTCTTTCCCCTGAGCAATGAGCGGCGTAACCTGTCCCTGCTCTACACCGGCCCGCGCGGCTGGGTGGAGGTACCCCCCTTCAAAGTGCGCATCGCCCCATATAACCCCTCACAGGAGGAGGAATGGCGGCAGTGGAACCCCTACCAGTTGGTGCTGCAGTTCGATCTGGAGCCGGGACAGCCTGCCTTCACCGCCTTTGATGCCGCCATCCATACCGGCGAGCGAATGGCCACCAAGCTACCCGTCCTGAAGATCGTGCTCAACCACGAAGTACAACCGTACGCCTATTCGTTTTTGCGCGAGTTGGAGATCCAATCGGTCGACATAGAAGTTTCGGCGGATGGTGTCCGCGATCTGCATCTCTACAACGAGGGGGGGCGGCTGGACCCACACCAGCCTTTCACCCCCTTTGGGGCCCTGCCGGCCCAGGGGTCCTACCTGCTCATCGGCAACAGCGAGATCTTCCGCAAGCCCCTCACGGATCTGAAGATACACATCGAGTGGCATCAGATTCCACCGACCAGCCGCCATTTCAACACGCATTACGAGGCCTACGGCCGGGAGGCCGGGATCACCTGGAACAGCTTCATGGTCGGCCTCTCGGCCCTGTCCGGGCATCAGTTCAAGCCCGAGGCAGAGGAAGAGCGCGCCCAGATGCCGCTTTTCACCCCGGTCAACATGGACGAGGACCAGGAAGCCATTCCCCTGCGCAAGACCCTCATCGGCCCCATCGACCTGGTCCGCCTCGCCATCCGACCTGACCCGGAGCTGGGCACCCTGGGCCCCTACACCCAGGAAACCCAGACCGGCTTTTTGCGGCTGGAGCTCACCCAGCCTGAGGCGGCCTTTGGCCATCACATCTATCAGGATGCCTTTACCAAAGCCATCACCCACAATGCCCTGCCCAAGAATCAGGAGAGCCAGGTGGCGGTCCCCAATCAGCCATATACCCCTATCATCAAGCAACTGACCCTGTCGTACGAGGCCAGGGCACGGCTGGACCTGACGGCTTCAGGGCAGCAAGAGGGGCGCCCCGAGCAGCTTTTCCACCTTCACCCTTTTGGGGTCAGCAGCATTTACTCCCGGGGGCGACGCCGGATTGACCCACTCTATCTGCTGCCGCAATACCGGGAAGACGGCTATCTGTACATAGGATTGAGTGACATCCAGGCCCCGGAGACCCTTTCGCTGCTCTTTCAGTTGACAGTAAGCCAAACCCGCGACCACAGCCGGTTCAAGCGGCCGGAAATCACCTGGAGCTACCTCACCCGCAATGAGTGGGTCCCCTTTGCCCCGGAGCATCATTTGCTGGATACCACCGAAGGGTTTACCCGGACGGGGCTGGTCCAGCTCTATCTCCCCCGGGAAATCAGTACCCGCAACGACATCATGCCGGCGGGTACGTATTGGCTACGGGTGGCCGTAGCCGGCGACACCGAGGTACTCTGTCACGCCCTCGATGTTCGACCCCAGGCAACGGTGGTTCGCTGGGTCGCCGACCCCTTTCCGGAGCGGTTGGCCCACCCCCTGCCGGCGGGGCGAATCTCCCAGCTTAGCACCCGTCATGCCGATGTGCAGGCGGTACAGCAGCCGTTTCCTTCCTTTTATGGCCAGCCGGCCGAAGACGACAAGGCCTACTTTGGCCGGGTGAGTGAGCGGCTGCGGCATAAAAACCGCGCCATCTCTCCCTGGGACATTGAGCGCATCTGCCTGGACCAGTTTCATACCCTGCAACAGGTCAAGTGTATCACCCATCTGACCCATCCGGACTATCTGGACGCGGGCTCCGACATTGTTTTGGCGGTGGTGCCCGGCACCAATGACTCCCCCGACCCGCGCCGCCCGCGGGTCAACTTCCGCACCTTGCAGGAGGTGCAGGACCGGCTGGCCCGGCACATGAGTCCCTTTGCCCACCGCAAACTGAAGGTCCACAATCCTCAGTATGAGTACATCCGGATCTATGCCAACATGCGCTTTGTCGAGGGCGCCAATAATGGCCAAACCTTGCAACGCCTGGCCCAGGCCGTGACCGAATATCTTTGCCCCTGGATGCATGACCCCAGCCACCCCCTCAATCTGGGGACCGGGCTCAGTGAGGATGTCCTCCTCAATTTCATCAAAGGCCTGGACTTTGTGGTCGGCGTATGGGATTTTTCCCTGCTTCACATTTGGTTTGACGAAGACCGGGAACGCTACGTGATCCGGGACACCAGCCGGGAAAACGACATGGTCTCCATTATTCAGCCCCGCCCCTGGGGAGTATTGATTCCCGACGACGACCACCAAATCCGGATTATTGGCCCGAAATATGACGAATATGAAGATTCGATGAAGGTGCAGAATCTGAAGTCCTCAATTCCCTTCCAGGGATACAAAGACATCACCCTCGACGCTGAGCCCTACCAGATTCGTATCCGCCGGCGAGAGCAGCCCCAGGCCCCCTCTTCCTCCACTGACAAACCCTTTACCCTCAAGATCAACCTTTAGCCCATGGCCAAGCGAAATCGCGATACGCTTACCGGTTTTTTTCGGGGAGCCATCCCCCCCACTGCTTATGGTGACCTGATTGAGTCCACCTTCAACCTGCTGGACGACGGCATGGACGTGGACAAGGAAAACGGGCTCAAGCTCAGTGCCAAGGGCGCTTCGCAAAAGCTGATCAGTTTTTACGAGCAAATGGGTGACCGGAGTCCCGCCTTCAGCATCGGTCTGGAAACCGGGCAGCAACAAGGGCTTCACATCATGGAGCGGGGCAAGGAAAGCCGGCTCTACCTGCAGGAGGGAGGCAATGTGGGGATCGGGACCGATACGCCAGGGTACCGGCTGGAGGTCGCCGGGATGGCGGCCATGCAAGGCCGGGTAGGCACCTTTGCCCAGGGCTATGTCGATGCCGATGGCGGGTGGCACACCATCCTGGACAACATCGATGGGTGTCGCGCCTTTGAGATCATGGCCCAGATCAATGACGAAAAGGACCAGCGACACGCGCTGACCTATGCCGTGCTCCTCATCGCCGCCGGTCGGCGGGGGACCCGCAAACAGGTCCGCACGGTGCGGGCGGGCAGTCCCTGGTTTTGGGGGCGGCTGTGGAACAAGATCGGCTTTCGCTGGCGAATCGATGAAGCCAATAGCACCGAAGGATTGACACGCTACAAGCTCCAAATGCGGAGCCGTACCCACTATGGCAAGGAGGGCGGCCGCAACAAGCAGATGTTTTACCGCATCACCCTGCTGTGGGACCGCAACTTTGAGCAGGCCCAATACAGCCCCCCCGTCCTGACGCAGGACACGGAGCGGCGGGACTCCCGTAGCAACCGGCCGGGCACGCCCACCTCCCCCCCCAAACCGCCCAAGGACCAAAAGGACGAACGCCCGGGCGGCATCCGCATCAACCCGCGCTAGGGTAGCCCCAAGCCAAAAAGCGCGCGCCCTGCTGTTTTTGACCTTTCCCAACCCGAAACGCCCTCTCCATGCCTTCCCCTTCCGCCTCGCTACGCCGCCAACCCGAGCATCCGCCGAGCATGGACTATGCCCGGCTGCGGCAGCATGGGATTGAGGCTGCCCAGCGGCTATCCGGAGACATCTGGTCGGACTACAACGAACACGATCCGGGCATCACCATTCTCGAAAACCTTTGCTACGCCATCACCGAGCTCGGCTTTAAAGCGCGCCTTCCTATTGAGGATCTGCTTTTTGGCAAAGGCGCTGGTGTCTTCGACGCCCGGGACCATGCCATGTATCCCCCGGAAGAGGTCTTGCCGGCCTCTCCCCTCACCTTACTGGACTACCGGAAATTGCTCATAGACCGGCTTCCCGCCGTGCGCAATGCCTGGGTCGTGCCGGCTACCCAGAGCGATCGAGGGATATACGTGCAAGGCCTCTACCAGGTGCTGTTGCAGCTGGACCCGAGCCACCGGGCCGATCCGGTCGCTGTTCAGGCCCAGGCTTTTGCGCTGATGCGCGCCCACCGCAACCTCTGCGAGGACGTAGATCAGATCACCCTCCTGCAGCCCCAACCCATCCAGGTTTCGGCCCGGATCCACATCTCGCCCCAGGTCGTGGGCGAGTCGATGCTGGCCAAGATCCTCTTTGCCCTTTCGGAAACCCTCACCCCTCAGATCCGCTTTCACACCCTCGATAGCCAGAAGGAGGTCCCTCTGGACCAGCTGTTTGAAGGACCGTTGCCTATCCACGGCTTTATCCAGGACGAAGACCTCCTCAAATCCGAATTGGAGGACCTGCGCACCATCCATCAATCTGCCCTGATCCAGCAAATCAGCCAGATTGACGGCGTCCTGAGCGTAGAGCAGTTCCAGCTCCTGATCGATGGGGAACCCATCAAACAGGAAACCATCCGCCTGGCTGCCCGCCACTATCCGTCCCTGGACATCCGGGCCTTGCTACAGAGGCCACGCTTTGATGAACACTTTCCCATCCAGCTAGAAAGCGGCGACATTGGCTACCAGCTGGATCTGGAAACGGCGGCACGTAGCTACGACATGCTCCTGGCCCGGCACAAGCAGCAATACGAGCGTCCCCTGGAGCTGGAAACGGTACTGACCCAATCGGAACGTAAGCTGTCCGATATTCTGGCCTATCACAGCATTCAAGAGCACTTTCCGGAAGTCTATGGGCTCGGGGAAAAAGGACTACCCTCCCGCGCCGGCCTGCTGCGCCGGGGCCGGGCCAAGCAATTGCAGGGATACTTGCTGATGTTTGAGCAGCTCCTGGCCAACTACCTCGCGCAGCTCGTCAATGTGCGGCATCTCTTTTCCACCCGGACCCAGGTAGAGCAGACCTATTTTTACCAGCCGCTCTTTGACCTGCCGGGTACGGCCGCCCTGCTGGGACAAGACCGGGAAGCCTTCAGCCGAAAACTGGCGGAGCTGGTCTTTCGGTATGATCACCCGGTATCCCGTCGCCACCGCATCATGGACCACCTTCTGGCCCGCTTCGGGGAGACCTTTCTGAGTGATGCTTTCAATGCCCTCAACCGGCAGGCAGGCGGTCAGGATCAAGACGCTTTTTCTGAAGCCCTGTTGAAAGCCAAGCTGCAGTACCTCCAGCAGTACCTGCCCATCAGCCGCGATCGGGGTAAGGGCCACGACTATACCCAACCCACTGAGGGTTCGCAGAACATGGCCGGCCTGAGGCAGCGCATTTCGCTGCTCTTTGGCATCACCGACCTGGACCGCACCATGCTCACCCGCCTGCTGGAAGACAAGCCGGCCGGCGAAGCCGGCGGGAAGTTGAGTTTTTCGCGCAAAAAAGTAAAAACACCGGCCAAAGACGGTTTCACCTTTCAGTGGGGATCGGAAGATGTCCTGGCCCAGGTTCTCACCCATGGCATTGACCGCAATCTGTACCGGTTTGAAGGCGGGGAGAAACAAGTAACCATCTATTTTCGCTTTCCTGAAGGGGAAGAGCAGGCGGTATTCCAAAGTGAATCCATCGAAGCGGCCGAAGAAGCACTCACCCAGCTTATTCAC
>RFHL01001316.1 GCA_003696875.1 Bacteroidota bacterium
ATCCAGAAGAGCAGCCTGTCCCGGTGGAAGGAGACGCTTGGCCATTTACTCCCATTCGTGCCTTGGTGACCGCTGCCCCTCTGACCCTGATGCCCCTTTTGGCTGCCTCTGCCGGACCGGCGCTGTTCCCTTCGGATTCGGACTTGCCGCCCCAGCGCCTGTTGGCGGCTGAGGAGACTCCTCTCCCTGATCCAGAGGCCACGGCCTCGCCCGACTGGGCCGTAGGGGTCTCCGTGTCTTCTTCGCTGGTGCCCAACCAGGCCCTCACCGGCGCGGTCAATTTTCCCGGACTCGCCCTGCGACTGAGCCGCGAGATCGCCCCCAGATGGGATGTCGGCATGAGTGTCGACCAGGCCACCTTTGCCTATGCTGGCGCCACCGAAAGCGACGGGGCCCTGGCAGGAGACTATAATGGCGAATTGGGGCTGAACCAAAGCCCTGCTACCAGTTCCTATGTGACCCGCGTCAGTGGCGAAGCTCTGGAAGGGAGCCTCTATGGTCGCTACCGCCTGCGCCCGCAGGCACATAGCCGCCTGCAGCCCTACCTGATGGCCGGGAGCGGTTATTATCAGGTGCGCTCTGACCTCAGCCTCGTCGAGGTCCTCGCCGAGACGGATGCCCCCTATCAGCTCGCCCAGAGCCGGGGCAACCTCTTTGGCAACCTGCTACAGAGCCGGACGGCGGCAAGCGAGCAAGATTACATCGCCCCTACCGCCGACGGGGCCGGCCGCTATGGGCAGGCCACCCTCAATTATGCCACCTTCTTTGGGGGAGGTGGGCTGGAGATTCGTCTGTACAAAGGCCTGAGCGTGCAAGGGCAAGTGGCCCTGCACCAGAACCTCGCCCTGCAATGGCGCAAGTCCGGCTACGCCTTTTCCAGCGATCCGGGCTACCGCAGCTTTTTGCGGGGATTTGTAGGGTTGCGATATGGGTTTTAGGCAAATCAGGGCCGAAAAGCCGCCGGCAGTTCGTACAGATCAATCCCCCAGAAGAGGGGTAGCAGGGCCGCGACGTAGAGGCTGATCAGCAGAATGGATAGCAGATTCATCCGAAAACCAGCCCGGATCATGTCGCGCATGACGATCACCTCCGAGCCAAAAACCACCGCATTGGGAGGCGTGGCGACAGGCAGCATGAAGGCGCAGGAGGCCGCCAGGATGGCCGGTACCATGAGGGCATAAGGGTGCACCCCCATCGCCACGCCCAAGGAGGCAAGGATGGGCATGAGCATGCTGGCCGTGGCGAGATTGGAGGTGACTTCGGTCAGGAAATTGACCGCGGCGGTCACCAGCACCATAATGAACAGCAGGCGGAAGCCATCCAGCAGGCTCATCTGCTCGCCGATCCAGGCGGCGAGGCCGCTCTGGCCAAAACCGGCAGCCAGGGCCATGCCCCCC
>RFHL01000119.1 GCA_003696875.1 Bacteroidota bacterium
CTTCCAACGGCCATCAGGTAAACCTGGAAACGATGGAGATCCCCGCCGGCCGCATTCCCGATGTACGCGGCATGACGGGGCGCGATGCCATCTACCTACTGGAAAATCTGGGCGTGCGGGTTACCCTCCGGGGAACCGGCCGCGTGCGCCGGCAGTCCCTGTTGCCCGGCTACCGATTTAGCGACGACACCTCCATTACCCTCTTCCTCGGATAAACTTCCCAACTTCCCATCTTCCTCACTTCCCAAATGATCACCCACCACCAACTATCCACCCTCCTCGACGGCCTGACCGTCACGGCGCTTCGCGGCAACCCCGATGCCCGGGTGGAGCGGGTGCGTTTCGACTCACGGGAAGTGGAGGCCGGCGACCTCTTCGTCGCCGTGCGGGGGACGCAGGTCGATGGGCACGATTACCTGGATAAAGCCATCGCCCAGGGGGCGACGGTGGTGGTCGTGGAGACCCTGCCGGCCGATTTGCCGGCGAAGGTGACGGTGGTGCAGGTCCCCGACAGCGCCGAGGCGCTGGGGCGGATTGCGAGTGCCTACTATGGGCACCCGGCGCAGCAGATGACCGTGGCCGGGATTACCGGTACCAATGGCAAGACCACCTGTGCCACCCTGCTCTTTGACCTGTTTAATCGCCTGGGCCTGCGGGCAGGCCTGCTCTCGACCATTGCCTATCGCATCGGGCCCGAGACCTATCCTGCCACCCATACCACCCCGGATCCCCTGCGCCTGCAGGAGACCCTGGCCCGGATGGTGGAGGCCGGATGCGAATACTGCTTCATGGAAGTGAGCAGCCATGCGCTGGTACAGCGCCGGGTGGAGGGCATCCCCTTCCGCCTCGCCATGTTTACCAACATCACCCGCGACCACCTGGACTACCACGGCACCTTTGCCAAGTATATTCAGGCCAAAAAGCTCCTTTTTGACCAGCTTGGAGAAGGCGCTACCGCCCTGGTCAATGTCGACGACCGCAATGGCCAGGTGATGGTGCAAAATACGGCCGCAACGGTGCGCACCTTTGCCCTCAAGCGCATGGCCGACTACCGGGCGCGGGTGCTGGAAAATACCTTTGACGGCCTGCTACTGGATTTGGATGGCGAAGAAGTCGCCTGCCGTCTGCACGGCAGTTTCAATGCCTATAACCTACTGACCGTTTATGCCGCAGCACGGGAGCTGGGACTGGACAAAGCTGAAACCCTGGCCGGGCTGAGTGCCCTCCCCGGGGCCGAAGGCCGCTTTGAGGTGCTGAGGGCCGAGGGGCGGAATCTGACCGGCCTGGTGGACTATGCCCACACCCCTGACGCTCTGAAGAACGTGCTCACCACCATTGCTGACATCAGCCATGGCGGGCGCGTGCTCACGGTGGTAGGCGCCGGAGGTAACCGCGATCGGGGCAAGCGCCCCGAGATGGGCAAGATTGCCGCCGAGCATTCCGATCAGGTGATCATCACCTCGGACAACCCACGAAATGAAGAACCGGAGGCCATCATAGCCGAGATATTTGCCGGCGTGCCGGCATCTCTGCGCCGCAAGGTGCTGCGCATCACCGACCGCAGGGAGGCCATCCGCACGGCCTGCCAACTCGCCCAGCCGGGCGATGTGATCCTCGTGGCCGGCAAGGGCCACGAGACTTACCAGGAAATCAAAGGACAACGATACCC
>RFHL01001317.1 GCA_003696875.1 Bacteroidota bacterium
CCGGATCTATGACCTCAGCGGCCGCCAATGGCGGCGCCACCCCCTCACCTCCACGCAGCTCATTGACCTACGGGGGCTACCGGCTGGCCTCTATCAGGTGGAGGTACGCAGCCAGGGACAGTGGTACCAGGGTCGACTGATGCTGGAGCGCTAGCGATCAGTGCAGCAACACTTTGCGGTAGGCCTTTTGCCCACCAGACCGGATTTCGAGTAGGTACAGCCCGCCCGGCAGGGCGGGCGTTTCTACCCGGAGTCCGGTTTGCTGTATCCGGCCCGAGCGCCAGATTTCCTGCCCCGACAGGCTCAGCAAGCGGCAAGACCAAGCGGCTTCTGGCCGCATATCCCAGCTTATCCAGAACTGGCCGGCCGCCGGCTGCGGATATACCCGCAAGCCCACCCAGCCAGGCCCCTCAAGAGCTGTCGCGCCACCGGGGATGCTCACCGGCTCCGAAAGTCGGGCACAGCCATTGGCATAGTGGATCATCAAGACCACCCAACCGCTGTGACCCGGAGCCAGGTTGCCCGGAAAAAAGGTGGGCTCGGTCTCCGTGGGGAGAAAGATCAGGCTGCTGTCCTGGGGATCAAACAGCGCCCAGCTGTAGAGCGTACCTATTGCCGAGGAAAAGAGGCTGTCGCCTACCCATATCACCTCCGGCACCGGAGCCGGGGTCTGGATAGCCACCCAACCGGCCTGGGTGGCCTGACAGCCCCGGGCGTCGGTCACGGCGACGGCATAATGTAGGGTATCGGCTCCCGGCAGCCAAAGCGGCTGTGGGGCGGGCGCCGCGGCAGCTGGCGTCGACAAGCCGCAACGCCCGCTGGCATCGCAGGACCAGTCGTAGGTATAGGGAAGCAATCCCCCGCTCACCTGTACCGCCAGGGCGGTCAGAGGCGTTGCCTCGTCGCGCTCACAGACCCGGAGCGTATCCTGATTGCTGCCCAGTTGGGGCAGCGGATGAATCGTTACCAGCTGGGTGATCGTATCGCTGCCTTCGCCGCTGCCCACGATGAGCCGTACCGGAAAAGTCCCGGCACTGTCAAACGTCACCGCATGCGGCCCGGCCTGGCTCGCGGTAGCAGGGTGGGCGGCGGGACCAAAATCCCAGGCGTAGGTATCAATGAGCCCGGTAGAGGCATCGGTGAAGTGGAGGCTGCTGCCCACGCAGGCAGCCAGAGTATCGACCTCAAACTGAGCCTGGGGAAAGGTCGAGGCCTCAGGTATGACGAAGGTCCGGGTGTAGACGCGGTCACCCGTAGGCTGAGCGTTGCGGTTGGCGACGACGGCGGCAACATATACCGTCACAGGGCCGGTCCCGGCCACCGGAGCGGTCCAGTTCCAGGACCAGCTGCGGGTGGTATCGGCCTGGGCGTGGCCCACATACTGGCGGGCCTGCCCGCCGGGAAGGCTCACCTGCAAGGAGGTATGCACGATGTCGACCAGCTGAGATGAGCCGGCCAGCAGGTCCTGGGTATCCAGAACCGTACTGCTGAAGCCAAACCGCCCCACCGGCACCAGACTGTCCTCGATGGTGAAGGTCAGCGGGTACACCTGCTCCGAGACATAGGCCGCCGGGGCCTCTAGGCTGACGGTGCCCGGCCCGGTATTGATCTGGCCACTGTGGCAGCTGCCGCAGGTATTTTCTTCCGGCGCCCCGGTGTACTCCACCGGGGCCAGGTTGATCTTGAGGAGGGCACTGCTGGCCAGGAGAACGATCAGCCCGGCCGCGGGCAACAGGAAACGCACAGGCATACGCAGGGATTGAACACGAAAAACGGACCGGCTACCGGCTCAGACTGCCCCGCTAAGATAGCGTTTAAGGGCGGGCGGGGAAAACCCGCCGCCGCCTTTTCCATTATCTCCGGGAATGGCTTATATTGAAAGAGCCGCATGTTGGCGGCCGTTTGTGCCTTTTCTGCTACTTTCGCATCATGCCTGCTACCACGACCCTGCCCCAGAAAGCCTACCGGGACCTGAGTCCCGAAGAACTGGAGGCGGCCCTCGCCGCCAATGCCGAGGCCCTCACCGGCCACTTTGATGAGCGCTTTCTGCGTAACCTGGCCCTGGAGATCATTGAGCCTCTCAGTTGGTATTTCCGGCCCAAATTCGTCGGTTTTGACGAGATGCCAGAACGCAACGACCCCGAGCGCCCCCTAATCTACGCCTGTAACCATTCGGGCATGGCCTTTCCCTGGGATGCCATCATGCTGGGGGCGGGCCTGTTTCACCAGCATAATTATGAGCTAAAAAAGCTGTTCCGGCCGCTCTCGGCCCCCATGCTCTCAGCCTCCCGCCTGATGAATCCCTTTCAACTGCGGGACCTGTGGAAGCGAGTCGGCGCATTGGATGCCACCAGCCTCAACTTCGAGACCCTGATGCGGCAGTCCGAGACCAATGTGCTCATCTATCCCGAGGGCGTTCCCGGCATCGGCAAGGGCTTTAACCGCCGCTACCAGCTGCAACCTTTCTCCACCTCCATGATCCGGATGGCGATCAAGTACCGCACCGACATCATCGGCATCTCCTGTATCAATGGAGAATACATCAACCCGATGTCGCTTTCTTTCCCCTGGATCAACCGCCTTGTCAACAAAATCGGTATCCCCTTCCTGCCGATGTCAATTGTTACGCTGCTGATTCCCTTCCAGCCCTGGATCTTCTACATGGGCTTCCCGGCGCAGCTGACCTACGTGCGGGGGCCCCGCTTCAAGCCTTACGAGATGGTGGGCGACAAAAGCTGGGAGGAAGTAGACGAAGCCGACATCCGGCGCGTGCGCGACGCGGTGCAGGTAGCGATGCAAGCCGAGATGGACCGCTGCGTAGGGGAATATGGCCAGAAGCCTTTCCATTGGCGGAGCCTGTTCCAAAACCTGCGAAAGCACTGGTGGGACCTACCCTACTGGATCCCCATCGGCTGGCCGGCGCTCTTTACCGAGTATGATCGCCGCTACCACAGCGAGCCCGAACCCCCTCGCCACATCATCCGGGGCTGGTTCCGCTTCTGGCGCATTGTGTGGAAAAATCCCATCATCATCGCCTATTTCATTCCCATTCTCGGCTGGGTGCCGCTTTTCTGGCGCGGCCTGCGCGGCCGCAAAATCGTCAAGCCCTGGGAAGGGCCGAAGGGGTAGGGTGTCACGCGGAACCAGGCCCTTTAGTAAAACTGGGTCAGGTTTAGGGTCTGCTTTGTGGCTGTCTTTGGCCATAGATCCGCTGAGATCATTCGCGGGCGTCCAGGGGCTGGCTCAAGATGACATACAATCATATGATGATGAGACCCTTACCCGCATGTTTTAAGGATCTTTTTTCCCAAACTACCTCAGGTTGGGACATTCTTGTTCCATTCAGGGCAGCCCCCTTATGGGCGCGCCTCGTAAGCCGTAGGATAGATCCGGCGCATGCGCCGGTCGATGTCGCGGATGTCGACGACGCCATCGCGGTTTTCGTCCAGGCCGATGTTTTGGCGGTAAGCGCGAGAGGGGGAGGCGAAGAGGGTTCCGCCTGACTCGGCGGAGAGGGCCTTGGGAAAGAGAATCGCCAGATATAGCTCGGTGAGGCTGTCAAAGCCGCCATAGCGCTCCTGCACAGTCTCCAGATAGGCCTGGACGAGATCCAACTGCTCGATCGCGGACATGGCCCGGATGTCACGCATATAATAATGCGTGCCGAGACGGTCGTTGAGGTCCTTGACGGCGGGGACCATGAACTGAATGAGGCCGGTGGCGCCGCTGCCGCGGCGGTTGCGCACCGCCGGATCGAAGCGGGACTCGTGATAGATCACTGCCATAAGCCACTCGGGCGGGATGTCGAGCTCGGCGCTGATGCGCCGGATGTGATGCGCGAAGAGGGCCGTGTCGGGCACGTGGTGCGCCGCCCGCTCAATGAGGTAAAGCCCCCGGGGAGCCTCATCGGCAAACAAGCGCCCCTTGGGCAGCCAATCCCCCTGCCAATATACCTGAAAGCTGCCGGCGAGCAGCAGCAAGATGAGGAAGGCATAGGGCCATCGGCGCCCCTGCCGCCGGGGCGGAGGGGGCTCCCACATCACAAAGCCGCGGCCGGCTTGCTGGGTATCGGTGGGTCCGTGAAGCGGAATCATGACCTTGATTCAGGGGGGCAATTTACTAAAAAAAATGGTATCTGCCAATATTTTTATACTAGCGAGTGGGCCTATGCGGCGTCAGGGATGCGCAGGGGCAGTCCGAAGCCTGAAGCGGAGGACCGGAGCCCGGAGCAGC
>RFHL01001318.1 GCA_003696875.1 Bacteroidota bacterium
GATCAACTTCTTTAAGCTCGAAGAGATTATGGGGCTCCCCGAAAATCGAGGAGATGTCTTCCTGGCCTTTTATTGGGGGGGCGCCATGATCGGCCGTTTTCTGGGGGCTGTTTCATTGAGCAAAATGGAAGAAGGAGCCAAAAAGCTGGCCCTGATGGCCGGGATCGCTTTGGCGGCCTTCGGGGTGATTTACCTTGCCGCCCTCACCAAGAGCAAATTCGAGCTGGAGTTTACTCAAGTCCTCCCCTTCCTGCTCCTAATTGCCCTCAATCTCGGCGGGTTTATCCTCGGCCGGTCTATGCCCGGCCGCACCCTGGCCGTTTTTGCCGGAGTAAACCTGGTCTTGCTCGTCTTCACCATCTTTGCCGGGGGGCCTCTTGCCTTCTGGACGGCGATCGGCATCGGCCTCTTCAACTCCATCATGTGGTCCAACATCTTTACCCTCTCCATTGATGGCCTGGGCAAATACACCAGTCAAGGGTCTTCCTTGCTGGTGATGATGATTCTTGGAGGGGCGGTCATCCCGCCGCTGCAGGGCCTGCTTGCCGACACCATCGGCTTACAACCCTCCTTTAGCCTTGCCCTGCTATGCTATGGCTACTTATTTTACTATGGAGCCCTCGGCTACAAACGCGGCAAACCCGCCCCTGTTGGTTAAGCATGCGGCCCAACCGTACAATCCCATTTATCTGGCCTCTATTCTCTGACTTCTCTCGTCTGACCTCTGACTTCTGACCTCTTATGAAACCCATCTCCATCGGCATCGATATTGGCGGCACGAATACGAAATATGGCATTGCTGACCGGGAAGGCAACATTCTGGCTTCCAACTCTATTCCTACCACCAACTACCCGGATCCCAAGGTCTTTGTCAAGGCCATGCACCAGGCGATCACGGACATGATAGCCGATTGCGGGGAAGAGGTAGAGCTCCTGGGCATCGGCATCGGAGCCCCAAATGCCAATTACTACACCGGCACCATCGAAGAAGCGCCAAACCTCTCCTGGAAGGGCGTGGTGCCCCTGGTCAAATACTTTGAGGAATACTTTCCGCATGCCTCCGTCGTCATCACCAATGACGCCAACGCCGCCGCAATCGGCGAGATGATTTACGGCGGTGCCAAGGGCATGCGCGACTTTTGCGTGATCACGCTTGGTACCGGAGTAGGTAGCGGCTTCGTGGTGAATGGCGGCCTGGTATATGGCCATGATGGCTTTGCGGGAGAATTTGGCCATGTGATCGCTGTCCCGGGAGGGCGGCTTTGTACCTGTGGCCGCCGCGGCTGTGTAGAGACCTATGGTTCGGCGCGTGGGGTGGTTCTTTCGGTACAGGAGGAATTGGCCGGCACGACTTCCCCTTCCAAGTTGCGCTCCATTGCCCCGGAAGACATGACCCCGAAGGATGTGTTTCTCGCCGCAGAGTCAGGCGATGTGATCGCCCAGCATGCCTTCGAAGCCACGGGCAAAGTCCTCGGTGAATCCCTGGCCAATCTGGTGGCCTTTACCAGCCCAGAAGCGATCTTTTTCTTTGGTGGGGTCGCCAAAGCAGGCAAGTGGATTCTGGAACCCATTGAGCGCCACCTCAAACAAAACCTGCTCAACATCTACCAAAAGAATATGGTCAAGCTGATCCCCTCCTACCTGCCGGAGAGCGACGCCGCCATCCTCGGCGCAAGCTCGCTGGTATGGAAGGAAGTCGACCACATGCCGAGCCAGGCCCGTTCTACCTCTTCTGCCTGAGACCGTTAGCCCCTCTCTTTTGCTACGCGAAGTATTGGCCCTGCTCTACAAAGAGCTTTCCCTCGAATGGAAGCAGCAGTATGCCCTCAACGGGCTGCTGCTGTATGTCTTTAGTATGGTGACGGTCATTGCCCTGGCTGCCGGTGCCGACCTGCCACCCCTGACCTGGAACCTACTCTACTGGGTGCTGGTGGTTTTTGCCGCCATCAATGCCGTGGCCAAGAGCTTCATTGCCGAGAAGGGCGGCCACCTGCTCTACCTCTACACGCTGGCCCGTCCGGCGGCCATCATCCTGGCCAAGCTGATCTACAATAGCCTGCTGCTGTTTACGGTCGCGGCACTCACTCTGGGCACCTTTGTGCTGCTCACCGGGACGGGCTTGCCCCGGCCGGGGCTGATGATCGGTCTGGTGGCGCTGGGGAGCGCCGCCCTCTCCGCCACCCTGACGCTCCTTTCGGCTATCGCCGCCAAGGCCGAGAACCGAACCACCTTGTTGGCGGTGCTCAGCTTTCCGCTCCTGGTACCAACCCTGCTGGTGCTGATTCGCCTCTCCCGCATTGCGGTTGAGGGACTGGATGTGCCTGTGGACAGCGACAGCCTGATGCTACTCAGCGGCATCGTGGTGATTCTCACCGGCGTTACGGTGGTGCTGTTTCCCTTTGTGTGGCGGGATTAAGCCTCTCCCTTTTTGATAGCCCGGTGTTTCTTGCGAAAAAGCGTCGGCGCTGGCTTCGCCCCTTCCCCTAAATACCTCGATACCAGATCGTAGCGGATTCCAGGCAACTTCTTCACAGGCCCCCAGGCCCCGGTGGTTCGTTTTTGCCAGACATCTGGCCCCCCCTTTCATAGGCGCTTTGGTCCTTATGGAAAAAACGTATGAGAACAATGCCTGTAGTATGCCTGGCTTGCCTGTGGCTGGGTCTTTGGGCAGGCTGTCAGCGTGAAGACTTTTCCGTATCGACCCAAACAGATCAGGTGGATCATGTAGCCTATCAGAACACCCATATCCCGGTATGGGTACGAGGCAACACGCAGTCTCGGAAAAATCTTGCCCTACATACAGGGTGGGCCCGGAGGCAGCAGCCTGGACTTGGCGGCCATAGATTATCCGGAATGGCGCGAAAGCCTGGAGCAGGAAGTAGCCGTAGCCTATTATGACCAGGTGGGAACAAGCAATAAGCAGGGCCGTTTTGGCCTGGCAGACATCACGCTGGAGCGTTATGTGGACGAGATTCATACCGTGGCTGCCTTTCTCTCGGAATCATTCCAGGCGGAGGTTATCCTGCTGGGCCACATGCCGGGGGACAATCCCTGGGCAGACAAAAACCAATGGAACCGCTATGTAAATGAACTGGTGTATACCTACTACCTAGAAAAAGGCCTCACTACCGGAGCGGTGCTCCGGGTCCTTTTTTGGCTCTCCCGATAACCTTTTTCCAGCCTGCCTTTCTGGGGGAAGTACCCATGACATGCTGGACCATTTATTTTCCCAGATTAATTCAGAGAGTCTCCTCTATCGCCTGGAGGAAATCGAACAACCGATTCTCCTTATCACAGGTCGGTAGGACGATCTGGTCCCGCCAGAGGAGATGCAATGTATCCGTTCATCAACCCCCCGTCTCTGAACGTGGCGCTGGTTTTTCCCCGTAGAAAAAGTTTTCCTCGGCGGGCTTGTCGTAGGGCTGCCAGTGGAGC
>RFHL01001319.1 GCA_003696875.1 Bacteroidota bacterium
GTCCAAAACTGATCGGTTTCGATCCAGGAGGTGAGCGACCACTTCGGGGCCAGCCGATAGTGCTGCCAGATGTGCCCCCGCACCAGCAGCAAGACAAAGGGCGATCCTGATCGCCGGGTGTTCATCAGGTTGTCGTGGAAAATCCGAGCCTCGCCAGAATAGCGGCCTTTCTCCCAGCGGTGAATCAGGCTCAGCCGCGCCCCGTAGGTGAAGTTGTTTTGTCGCTCATACGTCAGCTGCAGGCCTTCGGGCCGTGCCTCCTGCCCATGCAATACGGGCCAGCCCAGCCCCAGCAGGACTCCCCATAGCAGCAGGACATGGCGGCGAATCGGCATAGCAGGTGGCCCTCAGGCCTTTGCTTCCAAGATACCACTTTTCGCGCGAGCCGGAAGGGCAGATTGTTTCCCCTTGGGAAACAGTCGGAAGCAGGTCGCAGGTCCCAACCTATTCAGGATCGTATCCTTACCAATCCTCGCCCCTACAGCTCCACCGGGAGCTTTCCTTTGGCGGGGGCCTGTCCCAGGACCACCGCGGCGGCCGCCGCCTGGAATTCCGGCTGGTCCTGATAGCCCACCAGCAGGGTGCCCGTAGCACCCACCCCCGGCAGGTGCCGCAGGGCATAGGGATTGGCCAGGTGGACCACCACCGTCGGCAGGCCCGAGGTGAGGTTGGCCAGCCAGGCCTGATAGGCCTCGGTGATGCCAAAACGAAAGCGGGCCTTGACCGCCAGGCCCTGTACAATCAGGATGCAGATGTCGTAGGCCTTCAGCCGGTCGATCCAGCTTTTGAGCCGACCCTCTGGTACCCGGTTGGGACTCAGCCGAAAATGGTCGGAGGGATAGGCCCGGTTCAGGGCATGCTGGAAAGGGCTTAGCCGATCCGAATCCGCTTCCGCTTGGCCGCCGCTGAGGGTATGGTGGGCCAGGTCCTCCGGGCTGGCGTCGCCGCCCTGCAGGATCAGGGTGGCCACCTTCAGGCCGGGCGGGAGCGGCAGGCGCCCGGCCTCATCGTGGACCAGGGTGATGGCATCGGCAGCGAGCCGCCGGCGCAGGGCTAGCCCTTCCGGTCTATGGAGGGGGTGTGGCGGCAGGCTGGGAATGACTTTGCTGGGATCGCCCAGGCCCAGCCAGGCCTTGGCCATCAGTTGCCGGCGTACCCGGCTGTCGATCTCCGCCTGGGTGATCTGCCCTTGCTCGACCAGAGCCTCGATGGCCGCGATGGCCCCGGGGACATCCACCACAAAGAGCAGGATGTCATTGCCGGCGAGGGTAGCCCGGGCGGCGATCTCCGGAGCCGAAAAGTGCGCCGCTACGCCGGCCATGTCCAGCGCATCGGTCACCACCAGCCCGCGAAACCCGAGTTCCTTGCGCAGCAGGCCCTGAATCATGGGAGCCGAGAGGGTGGCCCCGATGTTGGGGCTGGGGTCCAGGTCGGGAACATGGAGGTGGGCCGGCATGACGCCGGCTACGCCGGCCTGGATCAGGGCGCGGAAAGGTTCGAGCTCGACCGCCTCCAAGCGGGCGCGCGGATGGTTCAGCACCGGCAGGGTCAGGTGTGAGTCGACCTCGGTATCGCCGTGGCCGGGAAAATGCTTGGCCACAGCCAGCAGGCCCCCATCTTGCATGCCTTGCATGTAGGCGCGGGCCCGGGCGGCTACTTCGACGGCATTGCTCCCAAAAGAGCGGAAGCCGATCACGGGATTGTCGGGCTCGGTGTTGATGTCCACGCTGGGAGCGTGGTTCATGTGGACGCCGAGTTGTCGCAGCTCCCAGGCGACTTCTTTGCCCATCTCATAGATCGTCGCCAGATCCGGGATCGCGCCGAGGGCGACTTGATAGGGAAAAGGGTCCACCCCGGTGAGCCGCATCGCAGCGCCCCATTCGGCATCGATGGAGATGAGGAGAGGCAGGCGGCTGGCTTGTTGGTAGGCTTGGGTAAAGCGCACCTGCGCGGCGGGATAGCCCTGAAAAAAGATGACCCCACCGATGCCGTAGGTCTCGATCAGGTTTATGACCTCGTCCTGATGGGCCTGGTCCCGGTTGGACCAGGAGGGGACGTGTAGCAGCTGCGCGATGCGCTGCCGGGGGCTCAGCTGGGCCATCCAGGCGTCTACCTGCGGCGAGGAAGTCGCCAGGAAGGGCGGCCTGACCGGCTGGGCCGGGCGCTGGTAGAAAGAGTCAGAGGCGGGAGGCATGAAGACTTCGGATCAATAGCGGGAAAAATCAGGCTTTCTTTTTGCCAAAGGCCGCATCCAGCGGAATAAAGGCCGTGATGACAAAGCCCGGCAAGGTAGCGATCATCACCCAAATGAAGAAGGGCAAATAGCCAATCTGCGCCTGAATCCAGCCACTCACCATGCCGGGAAGCATCATCCCCAGGGCCATGAAGCCGGTGGCGATGGCATAGTGGGACGTCTGTTGGGGCCCGCGGGCCACGTAGATCAGGTAGAGCATAAAGGCGGTGAAGCCAAAGCCGTAGCCGAATTTCTCGATCCCGATGGCCGAGGCCACGATCCAGATCTGCTCGGGCTGCAGCCAGGCCAGAAAGACATAAGCCAGGTTGGGCAGGTTGATGGCGGCGACCATCCACCAGATCCAGTATTTGAGGCCATGGCGCGAGGCGAGCACGCCGCCGAGGATGCCGCCCAAAACGAGGCCGGGCACGCCCACAAAGCCATTGATCCAGCCCACGGTGGCCGTATCGAGCCCGAGGCCGCCTTTTTCGGCGGGATCCAGCAGGAAGGGGCCGGCCAGCTTGATCAGCTGGGATTCGCCCAGACGGTAGAGCAGGATAAAGGCCAGGATGATGCCGATCTGGGGCTTGCGGAAAAAGCTGCCGAATGTATCGAGAAAACTCTTTATCAACCCGGCCCGGGTTCCCGTGGGCTGATCGCTGTCGGGCCGGGGGAGGATGAAGCCATGGTAGATGGCCATGAGGGCCATCACTGCCGCCACGGCCAGAAAGACTACGCTCCAGGCGGTGGCATTGTCGCCGGTGCGCACCTCCAGCCAGCCGGCAAGGATCAGGATGGCCCCTTCGCCGCTCATCATGGCCAGCCGGTAAAAGGTGCTGCGAATCCCCACGAAAAAAGCCTGCTGGTCATCGCGCAGGGCGAGCATGTAGAACCCGTCGGCGGCGATGTCGTGGGTGGCCGAGCTGATGGCCATCAGCCAGAAAAAGCCCAGGCTGATGGCAAAGAAACCGCCCAGGGGCAGACTCAGGGCCACGCCCAGCAGTCCCAGGGCGATGGTAAGCTGCATGGCCACCGTCCACCACCGCTTGGTACGCACCAGATCGACCACCGGGCTCCAGATGGGCTTGATCACCCACGGCAGGTAGAGGAGACTGGTATAAAAGGCGATTTGGGTGTTGTCGATGCCCAGGCGCTTGTACATGACGACCGAAACGGTCATGACCAGGACATAGGGCAGGCCCTCGGTGAAGTAGAGGCTGGGAATCCACCACCAGGGATGGCGGCCTGAATGGGAAGGCGTAGCTGGGGGCATAGGCGCGAGTAGGGTGAGAACGAAAGTAGGGATTTTTTCGGCGATCCTTGGCCTAATCCCCCGGCGGATTCACCAGGAGGCCCTCGGCGGTCAACTCCGCGCGCAGGCGCGCGTGCTGGGTCCAGAAGCGATCGGCCAGCTGTTGCATGCTCTGGTCGTAGCCGGGCCGCCCCGACAGGCGGGCCAGGATCGGGTCCTCGGGCATAAACAGCACAAACCAGTACTGTATACCGTCTAACTTGGCAAAGGCTTTCAGGTGAGCCAGAGCGGGCTCGTTTTCTCCCCGCAGGGCATAGCAGCCCGCCAGGCCGGCATCCTGATAGAGGCCGTTCTCTTGCTCGTAAAAGGTCTGTACGCGCTCCAGATAGACCTGGGCCGCGCTGTCCTGCCCCAACTCTGAGAGGACCATCGCGATCTTGAGGTCTTCGCCCGGATAGATATCGAGCTGCGCCTGCTCCTTGACCCGGATAAAGGGGGCGTAGTACTGCCAGGCCTGCGCATATTCCCGCTGGAAATAGTGCAGCTTGGCCAGTTCTTGCAGGGTCGGCAAGAAAGTGGTATCCAGGGCCAGGGTCTGCTGCATGGAAGCCTGAGCCCGGGAAAGATCGCCATCCTTACCCAGTTGGATGTAGGTCTTCACAATCCGGGCAAAAAGGTTGCCCGGATCGTAGCGCAGAGACTGGTCGATGTAGGTCCGGGCTTCATCAAGGAATCCATTCTGAGCCAGGGCATTGGCGAGGTGGAGGTAGGTGGTGCTGGCCGTGGAGGAGTCCTGCCCGGCCACCGCGGCCCGGATGCCGCGCAGCGCATATTGAAGGTATTTTTCCGTATTGGGCAGGAGGGTCGCGTAGATGTCACTGAGCGTGTTGTGCACCCAACTGGAATGGGGGTTGATATCCAGCGCTTTTTCCAGATACTCGACGGCCCGGGGATACTGCTTGTCCTGGAGGTAGAACATCGCCTTGGCGATCAGGCTCTCAGGCAGTTCCGGGTCCAGCAGCAGGGCGCGGTCGGCGTAGGTGTTGATCTGGAGGCCGTGCTGCTTCTCGGTTTGGAACAGGTCCGTATAGTAATAGGTGATCGCGATGTAGGCATGGGCCTGGGCAAAGTCGGGGTCCAGCGCGATGGCGCGCTCAAAATGGATGAGGCCCTCGGTCAGCCCTTCGGCGGACTGCTGATTGATCGCCTCCAATCCCCGGAGGTAGGCGTCGTAGGCGTCGAGGTTGTCGGTGGGGATCTTGGCCATCCGGGCCTGCTCCTCGGGCGTGATGCTGGCCTGGATTTCCCGGGTGATCTGGGTGGCTACGGTCAGTTGCAGGTCAAAGATGTCGCGCGTCTGCCGCTGGTAGCGGCGCGACCACAGTTGCTGGTCGCGCTGGGCGTCGATCAGACGGACGGTGAGCAGGATCTGATCCCCCATTTTCTGGCCGCTGCCCTCGACAAAGTAGCGCACGTCCAGGGCCTCGGCCAGTTCGGGGATGGTGCGGGCCCGGTGCCGGTAGGCTTCCACGGTGGTGCGGCTGGTCACCCGCAGGTCTTCGACCTGCTGCAGCTTGTCGAGGAT
The DNA here is from genome assembly GCA_003696875.1 of Bacteroidota bacterium. Taxonomy (GTDB): domain Bacteria; phylum Bacteroidota; class Bacteroidia; order J057; family J057; genus RFHL01. Next base: position 5,071 of record RFHL01001319.1, read on the forward strand.
GGAGACCATCAGCCCATTGATCACATAGACATTGCTGGAGTCGGGGCTGTCGTTTTGGAAAGGGAGTACGGCGATGGAGACGGGCCCAGGGTCCGGTGGGCCAGACCGCCCCTGCCAGAGCCAGTAGCCCATGGCGCTCAGCAGCAAGCCCGCCGCGAGGGCGAGGCCCCAGACCGGCCGCCGGGCCGGCGGGGTGGGTATGGGCTCCCTCGCA
>RFHL01001320.1 GCA_003696875.1 Bacteroidota bacterium
CTGCTGGCCTATCTGGACGGCGTCAATACCTTTATTGCCGAAGGCAATGCCCCGCCCGAATTTGCCCTGACGGGCATCCCGATGGATAGCTTCACGGTGGTCAACACCTACGACGTCATGGGCTACATGGCCTTCAGCTTCGCCGCCGGTTTTCGGAATGACCCTGTATTTGAGCGGATTGGGCGAAACTTTGGCCGGGCGTATCTGGCCGATATCGCCTTGCAGTATGAGGGTGAGACGGTGATCCCCCGCTATCCGGCCGAAGGACTGGATACCCTGCCCCCCGGCGGCATCGCCGCCCGCGTGCAACGCGTGCTGGATCGTATGCCCGTGAGCCCGCTTATCGGTTCCAATGCCTGGGTGCTGGGGCCCCGGCGCACCGCCAGTGGCAAGGTCCTCTTTGCCAACGATCCCCACATTGCCTACAGCCAGCCCTCGGTCTGGTACGAGGCCCATCTGGAGACCCCTGACTGGCACTTCTATGGCTATCACCTCGCCGGCCATCCTTTTGCCCCCATCGGGCATTGCCGGGATTATGCCGTGGGCATGACCATGTTTGAGAATGACGATGTCAACTACTACCGGGAGACCTTCTATCCCGAGGATAGCAGTCTGGTGCTGGGTCCCACGGGCCATGCCGAGCCGGTGCGCAGCATCAAGTCCCGCATCGCGATTAAAGGCGAAGCAGACACGGTCATCACCATCCGGCGAACCCCGCGGGGTCCGCTGATGGATGTGTTTCCCGGTGAGGCCCCCGCCTCGGCCTGGTGGACCTATCTCGCCCGGCCGGGCGACCTGCTGCAGGCCGCCTACCGGCTGGCCCACCTCGACGGCATGGCTGCCGGCCGCGAGGCCGTAGCGCTCGTAGGCGCCCCCGGCCTCAACATCATGTATGGCGATGCCGAGGGCAATGTGGCCTGGTGGGTAGCGGCGGCTCTGGTCGACCTGCCCGACACCGTCAATACCTTTGGCCTGCTCGACGCCACCAATCCGGCGCATCAGCCGGATCGTTTTCTTCCTTTCGCCCAAAATCCCCAGGCCGAAAACCCGCCTGCTGGCTACGTTTATTCTGCCAACAACTACCCCGCCGCCTACAAAGGCCGCGCCCATTACCCCGGCTACTATGCCCCCGATAACCGGGCCCGCCGGATCAACGAAATCCTGGACCCCCGCCGGGACTGGACCCTGGCCGACATGCAGGCCATGGCCATCGACGACCAGAGCCCCGTGGCCCTGGACTACCTGGGCATGATGCTGCCGGCCCTTGCGGACGGACTGAGTGGGAGACTGGCACAGGCCCGGGATAGCCTGGCGGCCTGGGATGGCCGCCACCAGGCCAAGTCCGTCGGGCCGACCCTGTACCACAGCTGGATGCGCAAGTTGCTGGCGGCGCTGCTGCAAGACGAGATGGGAGCAGAAGATTATGATGCCGTCAAGTCGGACTTCATCATCAAGCGCAGCATGCCGATGCTGCTGGCCCGGGCGGAATCCCCCTGGTGGGATGATGTGACGACGACCGAGACGGTAGAGACCCAAGCCGATATCCTGCGGGCCAGCTTTGAGGCGGCCATTGCGGGCCTGGAGGCCGACTGGGGAGACGACCTGATCAGCTGGCGCTGGGAGCGGGTTCACACCCTCACCCACCCGCACGCCTTCGGGCGGCAGGGCGGCATGCTGGGCGACATCTTCAATGTCGGCCCACTCCCCATCGCCGGCGGGGAGGAGGTGATCAACAACATCTCCTTTTCCTACAGCGAAGGAAAGGGCTTTCCGGCCACCTTCGGGCCTTCGCGACGGGCGGTGATCGACTTTTCGGATGTGGAACATAGCTACAGCATCCTGCCCACCGGGCAGTCTGGTCACCTGCTGAGCCCTTACTATGACGATCAGGCAGCCATGTATCAGCGAGGCGAATACCGCTTGCAACTGCTTGATCGCACCGAAATTGAAGCCGCCTCTGCTGATCAGGTGTTGTGGTTGAGAAGGGATTAGAAACCCTCCTGCTGGAGGGACTGGCCCTAGCAGAAGCGCTCAGCAACCACCAGGAACTATTAACCAGGAACCTCGAACGAGGAATTAAGATATGCTTC
>RFHL01001321.1 GCA_003696875.1 Bacteroidota bacterium
AGCCCAACTGTGGCGACGCAGCGGTACTTACTCCCAGTGGGCCATAGGAGGCAATATTGATGTATTCGTGATCCCCGAAAAACATAAAACCCCCGCCCATATAGAGCTGCCCGTCCATACTCGCCAGCGTGCTCAGACCATTGCCCTCCAAGCCCGGTAGAGCTTCCCAGGTGACGCCTGTCCATCGGGCCAGGACCTCCGCCTGCCCATTGGGGCTGAGAGTAAACACCCCTGCGGCATAGAGCTGTCCCTGGTGGATGTGCAGGTCGCGTACACTGCCATCCAAACCCAAACCCATGGGTATCCACTGCTCGCCGTCCCAGGCTATGACCCCCTCCCCTGGATCGCCAAAAGCACTGGTGCTAAAGGTCCCGGCAACGACCAATAGGCTGTCATATATGAGCATGTCTTGTACCCAGGTCATACCTCCGGAAAGCCCACCCCCTACGGAGGCCCATTGCCCACTGTCAGGTTCCCAGCGAGCAATATCGTTCATGTCGGTACGCCCCTCCGCCATAAAATTTCCCCCCACATACATATGCCCCTTGTAAAAGGCCCCGCAAGCAAATAGGGTTTGACTGTTTGGCGGAATGGGAAAAGGCGGTGCTACTGTATCCCATTGTGTCCCATCCCAGCGGGCCACCATCCGGGCGGCGATGCCACCTATGCTGTCGAAACGTCCAAAGGCATAAATTGACCCATTATGGCCCCGAAGATCAAAGACGCTCCCGTCCGTCGAGTCAATAAATGCCCAACCTTCTTCATTCCAAACCTGTAACATACCATGCACCCATTGTCCAGGAGCTTTCAGGTGGGAAAAGCTACCTCCGGCCCAAATAGTTTCATTATGTTGAAGATATATCTCTGGGTACCCAATTATAGTTGGATCCGTATCCCGCCAACCTTCTCCCCATTTCCAGAATCGAGTATGTCCCATGGTATCCCGGCCGGAGTGGAGAAAAAAATGTCCCCCAACCAGCAGGGTGTGGGTAGCGGTATCGGCATAGAGGGCTCTTACCCCCCTAAGGGTCTGGGTTTCCAAAGGGCTCAAAACCTGGCTCTTGGCCGGGAATATGGCTAAAAGGCCTAGCAGACCTAGTAAATATTTGTTCACGATGAGAATGAATAGGCTCCCCGGCCAGCGCCGGGGAGGATGAGACGAATTTGGAGGATATGCCATAGCGCTCTAACTGGCTTAGGGGACCTACTTAGGCCTGAGCTACTCCCGTAGCACCTTCGCCACCCGGCCATCCTCCCGACGCAGCAGGTAGAGGCCAGGCGGGTAGGCCTGCAGATCGATCTCCACGCGGGTGCGCCCCGCCACCGAGACCGTCTCCAGTCGCTGGCCGGTCAGGCTCCAGACCGCCACTGTCCCGCTGTAGGGGGTATCAAAGTTCCAGCTGATCAGGCCATGGGTGGGATTGGGATGCGGGGGGTGGTGAGAGGGGGTATGGGAGGCTTGCCGGGCACAGCCTACACAAGTAGTGATCCAGTTGGTAATAAATGCATCTCCAGAGGCGGCTATATAATAGTAGTAATCACTGTTGCCTGGAATGTCCTTGAAGGGAAATTGTACACTCCCGGATCGACCGGCCATTACGATGTCGGAGGTAGCAGCGTCATTGGCCACGGCATAGGCATATTCATAGCCTGGTCCCCCAAAGAGGCTAGCGTATTGACGTACGCCACTGCTCCGAAAGCGCACCAAAAATGCGTCAGCGCTGCCGCTAAGAGCAGCCTGATAGTATTGGTTCTGTACTGGTAAGGTAGGAAAGGTCGGCGTTTGTCCGTTGGTCTCCACGACAAAACCCACGAGGTGGATGTCGCTTGGCCCCCGGGACGAAACCGCCCGGCCGTAATCATTTTGGTTGCCCCCGTAAAGGGTAGACCAGGTTAGTTGTCGCTGCGCATTGAAGCGCATCAGGTAGGCGTCCCAGTTTCCTCCCCCATGCGTAGCCTGATTGTACACCCCGGTACCACTCGCCGTCACGATCGGAAAGGCCGGAAAGCTACTACCAGTCAGGGTGGATTGGGTACTGCCCGTCACAAACAGATCCCCCGTCGGGGTTTTGGTGATGCCGTTGTCATTATGGGCCAGCTCGCTGTTTAACTCCTGTCCGGGGCCGCCTACCAGGGTAGACCACAGCAGCTTGTGCTTAACGTCAAACTCCATGATAAACATGTCGGTTCCACCACTATTGTCCCGGATAAAGGGACTCCCCCCCGGATGTACCCGAGGGAAAAAGCCTTGGGCCTGTAGATAGTTAGCTACGGGAGCCGCCAGTACCTGACTGCCGCTACAAGGGGTCGAACCCACCACATAGATCCGGCTATCGTCCACATAGAGCGCATTGGCTTCCTCTCCGGCAGTTGCCGAGAGCCCCCCAATATTGCTGCACCAGAGCAGGCTGTTGTTAGGACTGATTTCCAAAACAAACCCGCCATCCTGATCGGTTCCTAATGCAAAAGGCTGGCTGTAGCCTCCCTGTGAAGAGGTCATATAGGGGAAGCCCGACAGGTGAGGGAGGTCTACATAGCCCACCATATATACGTGATCCTCGGTGGGGCTGATGTACAGATCATGGGGCTCCTCATCGGTAATTCCTCCAAAGAAAGTAGCGAAAGAACCTGCAAAATCCTGGATTTGCCCATCATCGGTAAACTTCAGGATAAATGCATCCACCGAAGATTGCAAGCTGAGGCTGCCCAGGTTTTGGGTAGTACAGGTAAGGCAAATCGGAAAATCAGGGCTTGCGGTGATTCCCGCCACATACACCTCCTCCTGCGCATTGGCGGCGATGCAGGTCCCCTTGTCGAAGGAACTACCCCCATAATAGGTGGACCAGACTATACCCCGGCCCGAGTTCAACTTGGTGGCAAAAGCGTCGCCAAACCCTCCATATTGGTTATCAAGGCCTGGAGTAGTTGGGAAAAAGTTTCCAAAGGTCGTCCCGGTCACATAGATGTTTTCAGCATCGTCCATCCACAAGTCGCGCACCTCATCGTTGAGGCCAGGACCCTTAAGATATGTGGACCAGTGAAGGTCGGTAGCTGGGGCAGGTGGGGGGAGGGGAGGCGTGGCGACAATCACAAGAGGAACATTGGGCAGGATGTTGGAGACTGAGAAGGTAATCAGGTTGCCGATAAGGACATATTCGACCGGCCGGTCGATCCGGATACTTCCCATCATCTGATAGGCTGTGGGAGGAGCCCAGTAGGCATCGCCGATGCTAGTCCGAAACCGCAGGCTACCATCCCCCATCAGGGTAAGGGCACTGGCTCCGTCGACGATCATCCGCAGGTGTTGCGCCTGCAACCCTGCGGCCAGTTCCCAGGTGTAGAC
>RFHL01001322.1 GCA_003696875.1 Bacteroidota bacterium
ATAAGGGCTACCCCACCGCCGCCCACAAGGCGGCGATCCAGGCCCATGGCCCCACCCCCTTTCACCGCCGTAGCTTCAACTGGCAGCCGACGCTCACCCTCTTTGATCAGCCGGAATCCTGAGGCACGGTAAGCTCTACGGCTTCCTCTTCCCGATCCGAAAGCCTACCCCCGCCTGCAGCACCCCCACCCAGAATCCCTCAGGATCCCAAAGGCGGGTGGCCGTTGGGTCCATCCGCAGGGAAGGCATGGCCACCAGGCGAAACGACCAGTGCCGATCAGGTGGAGCCCATTGGTAGCCCACCCCCGGATGCAGATACAAATAGGTATCGGATATCTGCTGATCAAAGGAGAAAAAGTCTTCTACCAAAACGGTGGCTCCGGCGCTGAGCACAGCCCGATGCGTATGGCCACCCCAGCTGTAATACATGCCCGCTGGCAAAGCAGTCGCTCCAGGGGCCAGGGAAAAGCCCGCCTGGATGGCCAGGCTGCTCCGGTCAGTGAGCGGCCAACTCAGCGCGTATCCCAGCTGATAAACCGGCCGGGCGGTGGCCACTTCTGCCCAGACCTGATGCTCAGGCTGGGCCTGCAGGCCACTCCAAATCAGCAGCAAACCGATTGCGCCTTTGATTCGTCGTCTCACTTCTCCACGATGATGATGCCTTCGGGCGTGTACTGCCCGATATTCACCTGCTGGTTGCTCTGGCTGGATTTGAATCGATAGTTGAGGTGCAGGCCCTCAAAGGTGGGCGCCACGCGCAGGTAGGTATCCAGGGAGCCCCCCATAGCCGGGTCGTACGAATTGAGTACGTGAAGCAAATAGCGGCCCAGGTCATAGCCCTGGATCACGTTTTCGCTGGGAGGAAGGCCGTAGGTTTCCAGATAATGATCATAGACCATCCGGTAGGCCGGCTCAGTAGGGTCGACCATGTGCGAAGAAGAAAACAGCAGCCCAAAGCTGTCTTTGGTATCGCGGTCAATGGTGTTGTAGCGGGACCGAAAATGGGGTGACCCCATGACCACGACCTCCTTGTTGCGCTGCTTGAGCAGGTTGACAATCAGGCCGGCCGATTCCTCATTGCTCATCAGGGGGATGTAAACCCCCACGTTGCCCAAATGATCCGGCACCTCGTCCACGAAATCGGGAATCTGCTCAATGGCGACGTCTTCGTAGTTGGTGGAGAGGAAAAAGGTGTCAATGGTTCCGCCCAGATCAGAAAAGGCCTCAATGAAGCCTTCGGCCAGCGGTTCGGTCCCGGAACTGCGGTCGGAAAACACGCACACATGCTGCAGGAACAGCTGGTACCAGGCGTACTCGGCCATCTTGCGGCCGTGGGTCTCGGCCGAGGGATGGGCCAGAAAAACGTATTGCTCTCCCTCCACCAACTCCTCTGAGGGGCTGATCGGTACCATCTGAGGTACCTTGTGCTGCCGGGCCCAATCGGACAAGACCCGGGATTCGCTGTTATAGATATCCCCAACGATGACATGCGGCTGCACCGAATCCAGGACGGAGAAAAAGGCCCGCACCTGGGCCGTATCCCGCTGGGAATCAAACACCTGCACATACACTTGTTTGTTTCCCATTTGGCCTTCCTGCTCTGCCACCGCCATCTGCAGGCCTTCGTAAAACTCCAGTCCCCTCAGGCTGTTGGCAGGAATCACGTCCCGGCGGCCATAGGCCGCGCTTTGGGCAAATAGCGGCAACACCACCGCCAGTCGCAGGATATTCGGCTCAAAACGCACCGGATCGGGCGCGGGTGCTTCCACTTCAGAAAACAGTTCCTCCAGGAAAGGAGTAGGAGCCTGCCCCTCCGCCAGGAAGGCCTGCCACAGAAGATCCGCCTCGTCCAACCTTCCCGCCTGCATCAGGCGGTAGGCCAGCGCCTCCAGGACCATCCCCCGATGGTCCACCTCAGGCCGCTCGTAATACTGCTGTAGCTCTTCCAGCGGCAGATCCTCAAACAAGGTCAGCTGGGCCTGGGCCTGGGCATCCGTGCGCAGCCGGGGGCTTCGGGCATCTTCGGCCAGCCAGATCAACTGGTCCAGGCCCTCAAAGCGGGTCCCGAGACGCCAGTTGCGCAGGCTGATCAGGGCGCGGTGGTAATTCGCATCCTCCAGGTAGCGGGAGCGCGGGTACAGGCGCTCCAGGATTTCGAAGCGCTGTAGGGCTACATCGTCATATCCGGCCTCATAGGCCGCCAGGCCAGCGAGGTAAAGGGCGACGGTGGTATTGCGGTGAAAGGCTCGATCCCGGGCCATCTCGAAAGCGTCGAGGGCATCGGCATATTTACCGGCCTGCATCAGCCGCTTTCCCTCATCAATCAGGGTCTCGGCCCGGGTATCTATCGGAACGCCTGCCGTTTGGCGGAAAATGCTACACGCACTCAGCAAAAACAGGCTTAGGATGAAGAAAAATGATCTGATCGTCATGAGCGATACATCTTTGAAGAATTCCGCGCCATGGCCCTACCCTATCGGTCGGGCACAGGGGAAAACAAGTCTGGCAGCATCGTGCGTTTGCCTCCGTTGATTTTTTTGATCTGACCCTCCTTGTACGCACCAATATTGACAAAGCGGTTGATCTGGCTGCCCTGGAAGTCAAAGTTAATATGAATTCCCTGAAATACCGGGTACATACGCAAATAGGACGCCAGGGACAAGCCCTGCCGGTAGTCGTAGTTGTCCAGCACCTGCAGGAGGTACATCCCGATGTCGTATCCCTGCACCGCGTAGTTGCTCGGGGGCAGACGATAGATCCGCAAATATTCCCGTTCGAAATTGGCCAGCTCAGGGTCTTTCTGGGCGGTCATATAGCCGGTAGAAAAGAGAAGTTGGTAGCTGTTTTTGAGATCCCGGTCTACATTTTCGTAGCGGTGCCACCAGTGGGGACCACCCATGACGGCCACCTCTATGTCCATCAGCCGCATTTGGCTGAGGATGAGGCCCGCAATCTCCTGGTTGTTAAGGATCGGGATATATACGCCATCCACGCGCTGCGCCCGCAGCGAGCGCACCAGTTCGAAAATCTGATCCCGGGTAGAGTCGTTGTAGACCGAGTCCACCTGCAGCCGCAGTACCTCCCCTCCCTTCAGATCAAAGGTTGCGCTGAAGGCCTCCGCCAGTTGCTCGGTGCCGCGTCGCTGATCGCTACACACGGCCACCCTTTGCAGACCCAGGCTGTCCCAGGCAAAGGCCCCCATGGCCTGCCCGTGACCGGCGGCGGAGGGATGGGCCAGGAAAACGTAGGAACGCCCGTCGGCCAGGCTGGCCGATGGGCTCAGTGGCACCATCTGTGGCGTGGCGGTGCGCTCGGCCCACTCAGCCAGTTGGGCCGAGCGGTCGTTGTAGATCTCCCCGACGACCACGTCGGGCTGCAGAGCATCCAGACGCCCGAGTTGCCAGGCCAGTCGGGCCGAATCGCGCCAGGTGTCCAGCACTTCGACATATACCTGCTTCTGAATCAGCGGGCTCTGGGTTTCTATCGCCAGCATGAAGCCCTCATAGAACTCAATGGCCGGGCGATGCCGTACCGGCATCTGAGCCAAGGAATCGGGCAGGCTATCGCTCAGGAACAGGGGCAAAGCCAGGGCAATCCGGCAGATGCCAGGCTCTACATACTTCACGGTCTGCTCCAGCGCCAGCAGGCGCTCGGCAAAGAGGGAAACCTCCCCTCCCCGCTCCCGATAGCGCCGGTAGGCATCCTGGGCTTCAAATCGCCGCCCCTCCCGCATCCGGCGATAGACCCAGGCCTCGACAAACAGGCGGTCGGCCCGTAAAGGGGCGCGATGCCAAAGCCAGTCTATCTCGGCCTCGGTTTCTACAAAAAACAGATGCCGCTGCAAAACCGCCTCAATGTCCTGGGCCAGGGACGCCTGCCGGGTCGTATCATAAAGCGCCAACAAATCCTGTACCCCCCGCCGCCGGACCGGCGGGTGCGGGTGGCCCAGGGCTATCCGGGCCCGGTGATACAGAGCCTCCGCCGCGTAGCGGGATCGGGGATGTTGGGCCAGAAAACCCGAAAAGTTCTGATGGGCCTCCTCATACATTCCGGCCCGGAAGTAGGCAAGGCCCAGCAGGTAGATGGCGGCACTACTCGCCTGATGCTCAGGCCGAAAACTGGCCGACTGAAAAGCCTCTATGGCCAGCGGGTAATTGCCGACTTCCAGATATTGTTTGCCAAACTGGAGCAGTTGGGTGGCCTCCCAGTCGACGGGGAGGCTGTCCTGCCCCCGCAATAAAAATCCCCAAAGAATAAGGGTGAACGAGAGAATGAAACGCATGCGTTGAGTATGAAGCTAAACTTACTCCCACTCAATGGTCGCCGGCGGCTTGGAACTGATGTCATACACCACCCGATTTACCCCTCGTACCTGGTTGATGATCCGGTTGGATACATCGGCCAGAAAATCGTAGGGCAATCGGGACCAGTCGGCCGTCATACCATCGTGGCTACTTACAGAACGTAAAGCCACCACTTGTTCGTAAGTCCGCTCATCCCCCATGACCCCTACCGAGGCTACGGGAAGCAAAACGGCAAAGGCCTGCCAGACCTCATCGTAGAGGTCATATTCACGCAAGGCATTGATAAAGATGGCATCCACCTCTTGCAGCAGGGCCACTCGCTCGGCGGTAACTTCGCCCAAAATGCGGATCGCCAGCCCCGGACCGGGGAAAGGGTGCCGCCCCAGCAAGGAGGCGCCCAAGCCCAGATCATGCCCTACCCGGCGCACCTCGTCCTTGAAGAGGTAGCGCAGAGGCTCCACCACCTTCAGCTGCATCTGCTCGGGCAGCCCGCCCACATTGTGGTGGGATTTGATGGTAGCCGAGGGGCCCTTGACCGAAACGCTCTCGATCACGTCCGGATAAATGGTCCCTTGGGCTAGAAAGGTGATGCCGTCCAGCTTCTCGGCCTCTTCCTGAAACACTTCAATAAAGACCCGGCCGATGATCTTGCGCTTGATTTCCGGATCCTCTACTCCGGCCAGCTCACCCAAAAAGCGGTCCGCGGCCCGCACCCCGATGATGTTGAGGCCCAGCTGCTCATATTGCGCCAGCACGTGCGTAAACTCATCCTTGCGCAAGATGCCATTGTCGACAAAAATACAATAGAGCCGATCCCCGATGGCGCGATGAATCAGCGAAGCCGCTACCGTGGAGTCCACGCCCCCGGACAGGCCACAAATCACCCGCTCACCTTCCAACTGGGTCTTCAGCTCTGCCACCGTCTCCTCGATGAAGGAAGCCGGTGTCCACTCTGGCGGAATGCCGCATACCTCAATCAGAAAGTTGCGGAGGATGTCATCGCCCTGGGTCGAGTGGGTGACCTCCGGATGGAACTGCAGGCCATACACGGGCAGCTGATCATGCTGAAAGGCAGCCACCTCTACATCCACCGTGCTCCCGATCAGGTGAAATTCCTGTGGCAGGGTGGTAATGGTATCACCATGGCTCATCCACACCTGGCTCTTGGCGTCTACGCCATGAAAGAGGGGCGAAGGCTGATCATGCGTCAGCATGGCGCGGCCGTATTCCCGCCGGGCCGAGGTCTCGACCTTGCCCCCAAACTGCCGGGCAATGAGCTGAGCCCCATAGCAAATGGCCAGCACCGGCACCCGCTGTACCAGCGGTCCCAGGTCCAGATCGGGCGCACCAGGATCGTTGACCGAGCAGGGGCCACCCGAGAGAATGATCCCTTTCAGGGCCGGATCTTCGGGAATGTCGTGGGTGTAGGGCACGATTTCGCAATACACCTTTTGCTCGCGTACCCGCCGGGCAATCAGCTGGGTATATTGGGAGCCAAAATCGACGATGATAACCTTGTGATTCATGGCGCGAAAGTACCCTTTTTGGAGGAGATAAAAAACGCCCGGGCCGGATGTCATCTGACATCCGGCCCGGGAACAACCCCCAACTGTCGGCTAGCGATAGCCCTGTCCCTTGCGGGCACGGGCCCGCAGGTCTTCCGTAGGCCAAAAACGCGACCCATATCGCTCGGCAAAGCGCTCGCAGTTTGCCACAAACTCTGCCACCCCCACATAGTCGATATAGGAAAAAACCCCGCCGGTGTAGGGCGGGAAACCAAAGCCCAGCAAGGAGCCGACATCGCCGTCCTCGGCGCTGCGCAGTACCCCTTCTTCCAGACAGCGCACCGCCTCCAGCGCCTGGATATGCAGCAGGCGCTGCTGCAATTCTTTATAGGAAGGGATGTCTTCCTGGGGAGGGAAATGGGTCTGAAGTCCCGGCCAGAGTTGTTTTTCGCCTTTTTCAGGATAGGTGTAAAAGCCCCGACCCGCCCGCTTGCCCGGCCGGCCAAATTCGGTCACCATACGCGCCACCACGGCCGTTCCCGGTCGGGGATCTTTGTAGCCGGTCTCCCGCTCGGTCTGCTGCCGGATCTTGTACATCAGATCGAGGCTCACCTCATCC
>RFHL01001323.1 GCA_003696875.1 Bacteroidota bacterium
GTCAATGCCGTCCTGCGCCGCTATCCGGGCTTTTTTCCGCGCTTCTCGCAAGCGACCTATGATACCTACCTGAAGAGTCAGGGGATCGCTGAGGGCACCCTCAACTACAGCCGGGTCATCCGGCTGGTGCGGGCCTGGCGTCAGATGAGTCCTGAGGAAACGCCATCTACGATACCGTAGTCGAGCGACTCTTGCGCATCCATCCAGTAATCCCGGTTGAGGTCCTTTAGGACCTTTTCCTTGGGCTGTCCGCAGTTGTCGGCCAGAATCTGGGCGATGATCTCGCGGGTCTTGAGGATCTGCTCGGTAGTGATTTCGATATCTGCTGCGGTCCCCTGCATGCCCCCAATGCTGGGCTGGTGTATCATCACCCGGCCATTGGGGAAAACAAAGCGGCGGCCTTTGGCGCCGGCCGACAACAGCAGCGAGCCCATGGAGGCGGCGAGGCCCATGCAAATGGTCGCCACCGGCGAGCTGATGAGGTTCATCACGTCCATGATGGCGTTGCCAGCGGTTACCATACCACCGGGGCTGTTGATATAGAAACGGATTTCCTCGCCCGGGGCGGTGGTTTCGAGATACAGCAGGCGGTCGATGACATGCTTGGCCGACTCGTCGGTCACAGGCCCCCACAGGAATACGCGGCGGGACTTGAGGTAGCTGTCATCAAAGCGGCCCAGCTTCATGATTTCCTCGGTGATCTCGGAGGTGGCCAGCGGGCGGGCGGTGGGATCTACGGTATAGTTCATAAAAAGAAGGTCTATGGTCAGGAAGGGCAGGCTCTAGCTGAGCCCGGTAAGGATGCAAGTTAGGCAAAGTGGCCGATAATTTCGAGTTCTGGCGTGGCTTCGACGCCGTTTTGTGGCAGCTCCCGGATTTCTATTTGGGAAATGCGCCCACGATAGCCGGCGAGGCGGATCAGCGCGGCCGGCCGGCCCAGCAAGTACGCGACCAGGATGGGGTCCTCAGCCAGCCAATGCAACAGGTAGTGATAGCCTTGGCGGTGCTGGCCCACCAGATACTCGGCGGCGGAGAGGCCA
>RFHL01001324.1 GCA_003696875.1 Bacteroidota bacterium
CCGCCCGCCAGAGTCTGGCGGCTCCGGTCATAGAGGGATTGCCCGGTGGCTATGGCCAGCGGTTGGGCCGCCGCTTCGATGACGCCGTGGACCTCTCCGGCGGGCAGTGGCAAAAAATCGCCCTCGGTCGCGCATACATGCGCGACGCCCAGCTTTACATTCTCGATGAGCCTACTGCCGCCCTCGACGCCCGGGCCGAGTATGAGGTCTTTGAGCGTTTCTCTGAGCTTACCGCCGACAAAACCGCCATCCTGATTTCGCACCGCTTTTCCACCGTCCGTATGGCCGATCGTATTCTGGTTCTAAAAAATGGTCAAAAGGTAGAAATAGGTTCGCACGAATCCTTGCTCTCCCGGGGTGGATTATACGCCGAACTCTTTCAGATTCAGGCACAAGGCTACCGTTAAGTCGTTAGAAGGTGATTTTTTTTGTGAAAACTTGTGTCACAGATGCGTAAATAACCAAACTTGGGCCTGTTTCGCGCGTACAGTTATTTGTTGACCCCTCATTCATTTTTTTCTTTTCCGCTCAATCCCATCGGCAACCATGCAACAACCCTTCTTGTTGCTGGTCTTCGCCTTTGTGATGTATCACGTTGTTACCTGGATTTTCCAGCTGGTTTTTGCGCCGATCCCTCTGGACAAGCCCCAAGGCCCCTGCAAATGTAAATCCTGTGACACCGTCATCCCGGAAGGTGAAGAGCAGTGTTACTATTGCGAAATGGTCGACTTTCGGAAGTGGAAGCGCGACCAGAAGAAGAAAAAATGAGGACCCGCCTTACGGCACAACCATCCTCTGCCCGAGCCCGCAAATGCGGGCTCTTTTTTTGGCCCTTGCTCCCGACTTATCCCTCGGAAATAAGGAAGGTATTTTTGGAGCCAAAAGCATATAGTCCAATGAAAGAATAATTCGAAATTAAATATTTTTTACGTTAGGCGCTGGCCATCTTCCCGGGAAAAGCGTACCTTTGTGGGGAGAAGCAGATCTTCACAGGGATCATACCTTTTCCGTCAGAGCCGGGGAGCAGCACGGAATTTGTAAGAATACGGGAGAAAACGCATGTCGAGGCCAATAGATGCCATGTTAGATATGGAGACGATCGTCAAAAACTGGGTACTGATGCTGGGTCTGCTGGTGGGAATCTCCCAGCCGATACAGGCCGGTAATAATTGTATCACGGCTACCCCGTTGGTGGTAGGAGCCGGGGGCTGTAGCTGGGGGACGGCGGCGCCGGTGGCATTGGGCGGAGCTTGCCCTGATCCGGTGGGCCTTGGGTTAGCGGGATGTGGCGGGGGGTGCGACGATCAGGCCTGGTTTCGCTTGCAGATCAATGACAATACTGCGCAGTACGATTTAGCCTTTACCATTGATATCACGAATACAGGAGCCGGGATAGGAGAATACACATACTACCTTCTGTACGCCGAGGGAAGCGATAGTGGAAACGGGGACCCTTGTAGCTGGATCAGCCCTGCTGGGCCTGGGGCAGAGGCTTTTCATCTCCGCCGGGCGGGCCAGTCTGGCTGCATCAATATTGGGGCAGGCAATACCGGGCAGGTAACCTACGACAGCTACGGGCTTGATGGGAGCGCAATCTATTATCTGGTCATAGAGCGTGTTTCCGGGTTCGGTGGCTCAGTGGACATTTGTGCCAATACGATCGGCAGCGGCCCTCCCCCGTCAGAAGACCGCTGTGGGATAGAAACCCTCACCAGTACCAATGGGATTGATAGCCAGGCCGCCTTGGGGGGGTCCGGGACTTGGGCAGATGCCTATCTGGGGACCAACCAGTATGCCAAGAAGCAGCGGATTACCAACGAGTGCAATGTAACGACCGAGGACCATTATTTCACCGGAGGCCCCGGGATATGCGAACCCAATCATGCCCTGGGAGATGATCAAAAGGTGATATGGCCTTTTCCTCCCATCACAGATGACTTTGTAGAAAGCCTGGAGAGTACCGTTTTTTACGGATTTCAGATTGCTATCACAGACCCGACTGCTGGCTGGTATCTCCATCTGGGAAATACCAACTGCGGCGCTTCTCCAGACTCGCTGGAGGTGATGCTGGTCAGCCAGTGGGATTGTGCTAATGCAGGAAATACGATGGTCGATACCGTGCTGTTTTTACAGCCTACTGGGACTTATCCCAATCCGGACCTGTCTTTTGGGCCCTTTTCGCTCACTCCCCTGACCGATTATGCCATCATCATAGATGGTGTGAATGGCTCACAGTGTTCGTATCAATTGCTGCTGACTACCGCGGCCAGCATCAACCCCGTCCTTCCCGCCCGGATCGAATCCTTTGCCGCCCGGGCGGCGGCGGATCAGGTACAGTTGAGCTGGGAAGCCGCCGATGCCACGGCGTTCACGATCGAGCGCAGCGCAGACGGGGCGACCTTCGGTCCGGTAGGAAGCGTGTCAGCCCCGACCGAAGCCCTCATGGCCTACACCTATACGGACCTGCCCCCGGCGACCGGGGCGACCTGGTACTACCGGCTGCGGGCTACCGATGCCGATGGGCACGAGACCTCCTCGGAGATGCGGCAGGTGGTACTGTCTGCGCCGACCTTGGGCCTCGCCGTCCAGGGCCGGCAGGGGGACCGGCTGCGCCTGGAGGTTACCCTGCCCCGTGACCTGCCGGCCACCGTGGAGG
>RFHL01001325.1 GCA_003696875.1 Bacteroidota bacterium
CGGCCAGCACCGAAGGCGTCATGAGGGCCTCGGGCCGATCTATGACCTCGATCATGTCGGGATAGGTGATCGTATGGCTACAACCCAGGGCGTCAGTGACGGTCAGGCTGATGGGGTAGGTGCCCGGCTGGGTGAAGAGGAAGCTGGCATCCGGCCCGGTGGCCGTCCCGAGGCCCCCAAAGTCCCACTGCCAGTCCACAATTCCGTGCGCCGATACCGACGCATCGCTGAAGGTGACCACCGTACCGGGACAGACAAACTGCTGGTCGGCCGTGAAGTCGGCCACCGGATGCAGCAGCTGCACGTAGTCTGGCTTGGTCCGGGTGCCGCTACAGCCATTGACGTCGGTCACAGTCAGGATGACCGTATAGGAGCCGTCGTTGACGTAGGTATGCACCGGAAACTGATCGGTCGAGGTATTCCCGTCTCCAAAGTCCCAGAAGTAGGAAGCAAAGGGATACGGGCCCGTCGATTGGTTGATAAATTCAACGGTCTGGGGCGCACACCCGACGCTGTCGATTGCGATAAAGTTGGGTGCGGGCAGCGTGGTCGCCGTCAACGTGAGGCGGGCCGTATCGGTACAGCCATTCTGGTCGGTTACGACCAGCTGGGTGACGTAGTCACCCGGGACCGTATACAGCGTGGCCGGATTGACCTGTACCGAGCTGTTGCCGTTGCCAAAGGTCCACTGATAACCGGCAATAGGCCAGGTGGTGGCGGCACTGAGGTTGGTAAAGCTCACCGCAAAGGGCGTACAGCTCACCGTATCCGAGCTGCTAAAGGCGGCGAGGGGCGCTTGCGCAACCTCGATCATTTGATTCTGCACCAGCGTATCGCTACAACCCAGGATGTTGGTCACGATGAGCTGCACCGGATACTGCCCGGTGGTGGTGTAGATGTGCGAAGGATGCTGCTGCGTGGAGCTCGTCCCGTCCCCAAAGTTCCACTGCCAGCTGGCCAGGGTGGTATCAGGTACCGAGAGGTCGGTAAACTGCACCAGATCGCCTGGACAGAGGTCGGTCACGCTGGCCGCAAAGGCGGCCTGCGGGTGGCGGAGACGGATGTACTGCGTCCGCGTCAGGGTGTCGCTACAACCGTGGATGTCGGAGATGATCAGGGTCACGGTGTAGAGCCCATCGCTGGCATAGGTATGCACCGGGTCGCTCACCAGAGATGAATCCCCGTCGCCGAAGTACCACTTCCAGCTGTTGATCAGGTATGGCCCACTGGACATATCGGCAAATTGCACCGCTTGCGGCGCACAGCCCACCAGGGTGGTGGCGGCAAAGTCAGCCACCGGCGAGGGATAAGCCTGCACCGATTGGGCGGTCTGCGCCGTACAGCCATTGTCGTCGGTCACCACCAGGACCACCGGATAGATACCCGCGTTGGCATAGGTATGTAGCGGATGCTGTTGCGTGGAGTTGCCCCCGTCGCCAAAGGCCCACTGCCAGCTGGCGATGGATGCGCCTGCGGCCTGCGCCACCGACTGATCGGTAAAGCTCACCGCAAAGGGCTGGCAACCAGCCAGGGCATCGGGCATAAACTGGGCGATCGGGAGATCGAAGACCGTCACCGCGTCGGTGATGATCATCGTGTCGCGGCAACCCAGCGCACTGGTGACCACCAGGGTCACATCATACGTCCCCGGATTGACGTAGCTGTGCGAGGGATTCTGTTGCAGGGAGCTCGTCCCGTCGCCAAAGAGCCACTGCCAGTTGGTGATGGGCATGGCATCGGTCGAGAGATCCGTAAACTGCACGGTATGTCCCGGGCAACCATCGGGATCGTCCACGGAGAAGTTTGCCGTCGGGCGGAACACCTCAATGTAGTCCGGGCGCACGGCCGTATCGCTACAGCCGTAGGTGTCGGTTACGATCAGGGTGACCATGTAGGTCCCCGGGTCGGAATAGACGTGCGAAGGAGACATCTGCAGGGAGATGTTGCCATCGCCAAAGTCCCACTGCCAGGCGGTCAGCGCCTGCGGGCCGCTGGAGGTATTCACGAAGTTGACCGAGGTGCCGGCACAACCCGCAGCCTGGTTGGTGAAAAAGTCCGCCGTTGGCAGGTCGTACACCTGTACACTGTGCGAGGCCTGCGAGACACAGCCATTGGCGTCGGTTACGGTTAGGGTTACCGGGTAGATACCGGCATTGGGATAATTATGGAATACACTGGCACCCAGCCCGTTTGAACCGTCGCCAAAATTCCATTGGTGCATGACCAGAGGGCCACCATTCCCCACCGAGGTGCTGTTAAAGAAAGCCGCCAGCGGACGACAACCCGTGCTGTCGGAGATCGTGAAGTCTACGGTCGGTCCCGGGTACACCTGTACGCCATTGTTGAGTACCATGACATCAGTACAGCCCAGCGCATCGGTCACCGTCAGGGTGACAGTATAGGTCCCGGCCACCGGATAGACGTGGTTGGGATGCTGCAGCGTCGAACTCGTCCCGTCGCCAAAGTTCCAGTTCCAGCCTACCACCGTGGTATCGGAGGTCGAGAGGTCGGTAAACTGCACGGCCAGGCCGGTACAGCCGTCGTTGTCATTGAGGGTAAAGTTGGCCGTGGGCGGATTGAGGTTGATGTAATCCGTCCGGACCAGGGTATCGCTACAGCCATTCACATCCCATACGATCAGCGACACGGTATAGGTGCCATTGCTGGAGTAGGTATGCGAAGGATTGGCCAGGGTCGAGGTCGAGCCATCGCCGAAGTTCCATAGCCAGGCCGCGCTGGCATAGGGCCCGCTGCTCTGATCCGTAAAGTGGATCGTCTGCGGGGCACAACCCGTCGTCTGATTGGCGATAAAGTTGGTCGAAGGACCAGGCAGGGCATCTACGGTGGTGTACACCGTGTCCTGACATCCCCGGGCGTCGGTCACCGTCAGGGTGACGGTATAGGTGCCCACCGGGTCAAATACCTGCGGGGGCGGGTTGAAGCCCGTCGCGCTCTGGCCATTGCCAAAGTTCCAGGTCCAGGCGGCCAGGCCTGCCCCACCGGCGGTGGAACCGTCGCGGAAGTCCACCACAAAGGGCGTACAGCCGGCGGTATCACCGGGAACGGTCGCCGCTGTCGGCGGCACGTAGATCTGAATCAGATTGGTCCGGGTCTCAGTATCGCTACACCCCAGCACATCGGTTACGGTCAGGCTGACCGTATAGGTCCCGGGTGTGTGGTAGGTATGGGCCGGATCCGGCAGGTTGGAGGTCGTCCCGTCGCCAAAGGTCCACAGCCAGGCCGCGAGGGCATGGGTGGAGGTCGAGGCATCGGTGAAGGTCACCGTGGTCCCCGGACAACCGTTGGTGGGGCCAGCCAGCAGGTTTGCCGCCGGGTGGGTCAGCCGGATGTAATTGGTCCGGGTAAAGGTATGGCTACAGCCATTGGCATCGGTCACCGTCAGGGTGATGGTGTATACACCGTCCGAGGCAAAGCTGTGCGTCGGGCTTTTGAGGGTGGAGGTACTCCCGTCCCCAAAGTCCCAGAGCCAGTTGGTGATCGCGGCCGGACCGGTCGACTGATCGGTAAAGGTAATGTTGACCGGCGCACACCCGATGGTGTCGCTCGCGACAAAGTTGGCCGTAGGGGCCTGATAGGCTTCCACTTCGGCTTGTACCGTATCCCGGCAACCGTTGCCGTCAGATACCATCAGGGTCACCGTATAGATCCCGGCGGGACTGTAGGTTTGCGCGATGGGATTGGCCGCATTGGAGGTGTTGCCATTGCCAAAGTTCCAGGTCCAGGTCGCCAGCGGAGCGCTGCCGGCGGTGGAGGTACTCCGGAAGTCGACCGTCAGCGGCGTACAGCCGGTGGTGTCGCCCGGGGTGGTAGCCGCGGTAGGCGGCACGTGGATCTGCACCAGGGCGGGCTTGTTTTCGGCATCGCTACAGCCCAGGATGTCGGTCACCGTCAGGCTCACGTTGTAGGTGCCCGGCGTGTGATAGGTATGCGCCGGATTGGGCACATTGGAGGTCGTCCCGTCCCCAAAGGTCCACTGCCAGCTGGCAAGGTTGTGGTAGGAGGCGGAGGCATCGGTAAAGTTCACCGTCAAACCCGGACAGTCGATGACGGGCCCGTGCGTGAAGGCCGCCGTCGGGTGGGTCAGCCGGATGTACTGATTCCGGACGAAGGTGTTGGTGCAACCATGCGCATCGGTCACGGTCAGCGAGACCGTGTACAGGCCGTCGGCTCCATAGGTATGCGTCGGGCTCTTCTGCACCGAGGTCGTCCCGTCCCCAAAGTCCCACAGCCAGTTGGTGATCGCGGCCGGTCCGGTGGAGAGGTCGGTGAAGGTGATGTCCATCGGGGCACAGCCTACCGTATCACTGCCCTGGAAGTAGGCGGTCGGCTCTTCGTAGGCCTCCACCTGCACCGTCGCGGTATCGCGACAGCCGTTGGCGTCGGTTACGTACAGATTCACCGTGTACATCCCAAAGGTGGTGTACAACTGCGGGCCGGGATTGGCGGCCGTAGAGGTGTTGCCATTGCCAAAGTTCCAGTTCCAGCTTGCCATCGGGGCATCGCCCGGGGTGGTGACGCTGTTGAAGTCGACTGAGAGCGGCGCGGCACAGCCGGCGGTATCACCAGGCAGGGTGCTCACGACTGGCGGCACGAAGATGTGAACCATGTTCGTCTTCACCTCGGTATCGCTACAGCCCAGCACATTGGTCACCGTCAGGCTCACGGTATAGTAGCCCGGGGTATGGTAAATGTGGCTGGGGTTGGGCGCGGTCGAACTGGTCCCGTCACCAAAGTCCCACAGCCAGCTGCTGAGGGCATGCAGACCGGAAGAGGCGTCCGTAAAGGCTACGTTCAGTCCCGGACAACCGATCGCCGGGCTGTAGGTAAAATCGGCCACCGGATGGGTCAGGCGGATATAATTGGTCCGGGTATAGGTGTGGCTACACCCGTGCATATCGGTTACGGTCAGGGTCACGGAGTACACCCCGTCAGCGGCGTAGGTATGGGTCGGGCTCTTTTGGGTAGAGGTCCCGCCGTCGCCAAAGTCCCACAACCAGTTGGTCACGGCTACCGGTCCGGATGACATGTCGGTAAAGGTGATGTCCATGGGACCACAGCCTACGGTGTCGGAGGCCACAAAGTCAGCCACCGGGTTTTCGTAAGCCACAATCTCGGTCTGCACGGTGTCACGGCAGTTGTTGCCGTCGCGCACGATCAGAGTCGCGGTATAGGTCCCGTGGGGGGCATAGGTCTCCGGCAGCGGATTGGCGGCCGTAGAGGTATGGCCATTGCCAAAGGTCCAGTTCCAGCTCGCCAGCGGGGCATCGCCGGCCGTGGCGCTGCTCTGGAAATCGACCACAAAGGGCGTACAGCCAGCGGTATCACCGGGCAGCGTCGCCGCTGTCGGCGGCACGTAGATCTGAATCACATTGGGCTTGGTCTCGGTATCGCTACAGCCCAGGATATCGGTCACCGTCAGGCTTACGGTATAGAAGCCCGGGGTGAAGTAGGTATGATTGGGGCTGGTTTGGGTCGAAACGCCCCCGTCGCCAAAGTCCCACAGATAATTGGTCAGGGCATGAGGCCCACTCGCACTGTTGGTGAAGCTCACCAGGGTCCCCGGACAGCCCGTAGCCGGGCTGTAGGTGAAGGCGGCGGCCGGATGGGTCAGCCGGATGTAGTTGGTCCGGGTATAGGTATGGCTACAGCCATTGGCGTCCACCACGGTCAGAGTAACCGTATAGGTGCCGTCCCCCACATAGGTATGCGTCGGGCTGTTGGCGGTGGAGGTGTTGCCATCGCCAAAGTTCCACAGCCAGCTCGTGATCGCGACTGGACCAGCCGACTGATCGCTGAAGGTGATGCTCATCGGCGCACAACCTACCGTATCTGAGGCCACAAAGTTGGCCGTGGGATTCTGATAGGCTTCGACCTGGGTCTGCACGGTATCCCGGCAGCCATTGCCGTCGCTCACAATCAGGGTCGCGGTATAGGTCCCGAAGGGATCGTAGGTCTCGGCCAGCGGATTGGCCGCGGTCGAGGTATGGCCATTACCAAAGTCCCAGGTCCAGCTCGCCAGCGGGGCATCGCCCTGCGTGGAGGCGCTGCGGAAGTCCACCGCAAAGGGCGTACAACCGGCGGTATCGCCTGGGATCGTCGCCGCCGTCGGCGGCACAAAGATCCGGATGATGCCAGCCTTGGTCTCGGTATCGCTACAACCCAGCACATCGGTCACGGTCAGGCTCACGGTGTAGAGACCGGGCAGGTGATAGGTGTGGGTGGGATTGGCCTGGGTGGAAACGGTGCCGTCGCCAAAGTCCCACAACCAGCCACTCAGGGCGTGGGTGCTGGTAGAGGCATCGGTAAAGGTCACGGCCGTACCAGGACAGCCATTCACCGGCGTATAGGTGAAAGCGGCTGTCGGATGGGTCAGCCGGATGTAGTTGGTCCGGGTCAGGGTATGGCTACAGCCGTGGGCATCGGTGGCCGTCAGGGTGACGGTATACGTACCGTCCGCAGTATAGGTATGGGTGGGATTCTTCTGGGTAGAAGTATTTCCATCCCCAAAGTTCCATAGCCAGTTCGTCATCGCGACCGGCCCGGTACTCAGATCGGTAAAGGTGATCGAAATCGGGGCACAGCCGACGGTGTCGGTGGCCACAAAGTTGGCCACGGGCAGCTCATAGGCCTCCACGTTCAGCGTGTGGCTGTCGGTACAGCCGTTGTCGTCGGTTACGGTCAGGCTCAGCGGGTACACGCCCGCCAGGGTGTAGGTGTAGGACGGATGCTGCACCAGCGAGGTGTCGCCGTTGCCAAAGTTCCAGGCCCAGCTTTGCAGGGCCCCGTCACCGGCGACCGACAGGTCGGTCAGGCTCAGGGAGAAGGGGGCACAATCAGCCGTATCGGAAGCCGAGAAGGCCGCCGTAGGCGGGGTCAGGACGGTGATGTCACTCGCAATCACGGCCGTATCCCGACAACCATAGACGTTGCGCACGATCAGGGTCACGGCATAGGTCCCGGGCAGCGTATAGCTGTGGGTCGGGTGCTGCAGGGTCGAGACGGTCCCGTCGCCAAAGTTCCACTGCCAGGAGGTCAGCGGATGGTCGGCGACCGACAGATCGGTAAAGCTCACACCCACCGGTACGCCAGGGCATACCTCGGTCAGGTCATAGGTAAAGTTGGCCGTAGGATGGGTCAGGCGAATGTAATTCGGGCGGACCAGCGTGTCGCGGCAGCCATTTGCATCCTCCACGATCAGGGTCACGGTATACACGCCGTCCGCCGCATAGGTATGCGTCGGGTTCACGGCCATTTCCACACTGTCGCCATCGCCAAAGTACCACTTCCGCCACACGATCGGGAAGGTGGAGGTACTCTGGTTGGTGAAGGTCACGCTGCGCGGCGCGCAGCCAAAGGTGTCGGCCGTCATGAAGCCTGCCACCGGCATCTGGAAGGCACGCACGGTAGTGCTGTCACTGTACTGACACCCATTCACATCGGTCGCCGTCAGGCGCACGGTGTACAGGCCCGGTGTATCCCAGGAGTAGGAGGGGTTCTGCAACAGGGAGGTATCCCCGTTCCCAAAGCTCCAGTACCAGGCAACCACGGCCCCGTCGCCGGGGGTGGTCTGGTCGGTAAACTGAATCGCCAGCGGCGTACAGTTGGCCGAGTCGTCCATGGCAAAGTCGGTCACCGGCGGGTTGAGTACGCTGATGATGGCCATCTGCGTATCGGAGGCGCTACAGCCCAGGACGTCGGTTACTTCCAGGATGACGGTATAGGTCCCCGGAGTGGCATAGGGGTGACTCGGGTTCTGCACCGAAGCCACGGCGCCATCCCCAAATTGCCAGTCCCAGCTCATGAGCAGGGTGTCGCCCACCGACTGATCGGTAAAGGTCACACCCACCGGTGTGTTGGGACATACGGTCCCCTGGTCATAGGTAAAGTCGGCCGTCGGGTGCGACAAGCGGATATAATTGACCTTGGTGACGGAGTCTTTACACCCATTTTGGTCGGTCACGACCAGCTTGACGGTGTACACCCCATCATTCAGATAGGTGTGGGCCGGGCCCGGCGAGGTCGAGGTGGTGCCATCGCCAAAGTCCCAACGCCAGGCGGTCTTCACGTAGGGACTGGTGGTGAGGTCGGTAAAGCGAATGGTCGCCGGGGCACAGCCGCGGCGCTCGTCGGCCACGAAGTCCACCACCGGGACTTCCAGCACCTGCACATTCTGGCTGATGACATCTTCACAGCCATTGGCGTCGGTTACGGTCTGGGTTACCGTATAGGTACCCGGTGTGCTGTAGACATAGGTCGGATTGTCGACCATGCTGGTCCCGCCATCGCCAAAGTCCCAATGCCGGGAAGCGATCGCGATAGAGCCCGAGGTCGAAGCATCCGTGAAGGTCACCGTCAGCGGATCGCAGCCAGTGGCCGGGGTGTAGGTAAAGCCGGCCGTAGGTCCGGTATGCACCTGCACCAGCGCGGGCTGGGTCACGGTATCCCGGCAATTGATGGCGTCGGTCACGATCAGACTCACATTGTAGAGCCCGGGCGTGTTGTAGGCATGCGAGGGGTTCTGCTGGTTGGACAGCGGGGTCACATCGCCAAAGTTCCAGACCCAGTGCACCATGGCAAAGTCGCCGGTGGACTGGTCCGTAAAGTTGACCACGGTCCCGGGACAGGCCTGTACCTGATCCAGGCTAAAGGCCGCATCGGGATGGTCGAGGTCAATGTAGTTGCTCCGGGTCAGGGAATCCTGACAGCCGTTGACGTCGGTTACGACGAGCTTGACGCTGTACAAACCGTCAGCGAAGTAAGTATTGGCGGGGTTCTGGCTCGTGCCAAAGTGGCCATCGCCAAAGTCCCAATCCCAGGCCACGGGGGCATTGACGCCACCGCTGAGGTCCTGGAAGTTGATGGTGGTGATCGCACACCCCACCGTATCTCCAGCCTGAAAGTCGGCCACGGGATTGGGGTGAATCTGGATCGGCCGGGTCGCGGTGTCCTTACATCCGCGGGCGTCAGTGATGATCAGGCGGGCGGTATAGGACCCGTCGTTGACGTAGAGATGCGAGGCCGTTGCGGTGGTCGCACCGCTCCCGCTACCAAAGTCCCACAAGTAGCCGGTGATGGGCACGGCACTCGGCGTAGAGGTGCTGCTAAAGACGATGTTTTCGGGCACACAGGCCTCGTCATCCGATACGCTAAAGCTCGCCGTCGGCGGCTGGTAGGTGATGACGTGGCCAGGCTTGACCACGGTATCCGAACAACCAAAAACGTCCGTCACGATCAACGTAACCGTAAAGGTATCCGAAGCATGATACACATGCACCGGGTTGGGGCTGGTGCTGGTATGCCCATCCCCAAAGATCCATTGGTAGGTGAGGGTGGTATCGTGCGACGAGGCGTCGGTAAAGCGTACTGTCTGCGGCGGACAGCTGATGCCTGCATTGGAGGTGAAGTCCGCCGTCGGGTGGCTCAGATGGATGAAGTTGGCCTTGGTCCGGCTGTTCTTACAGCCGTTGCCATCGGTGACGGTCAGGGTGACGGAGTAGTCACCATCGGCCGCGTAGTTGTGGGTGGGGTTCTGGGTATTGGCGGTCAGGCCGTCACCAAAGTTCCACGCCCAGCCGGCGGGGGACGAACTCCCGCTGGACAGGTCGGTAAAAGCAATCGAGATCGGCGCACAGCCATAGCGGAAGGCGCTAAACTCAACCGTCGGCAGGGAATTGACCCGCACATTGCGGGAGACGGAGCCCGTACAGCCACGGCTGTCGGTCACGGTCAGGTTGGCACTGTAGACCCCTGGCGTGGTGTAGGTGTGCGGGAGAATGATTTGCCCATTGTCCCCATTGCCATCGCCAAAGTCCCAGGCCCAGTCCACGATGGGGAAAGCCCCGGTGGCACTCTCAGTAAAGGTAGCCGGGAAGGGCACGCAGGCCTCGTCCGGGCTCACGATAAAGGCCGCCGAAGGCGGCGAAGTCACGCGAATCGCCACTGGCGTGGCAGCCGTATCCACACAACCGTCGAGGGTCGTCAACTGCAGGTTTACGTAGTACAGACCGGTATCCAGATAGGTGTGATTCGGGTTGGAAACCGAGGAGGTATTGCCGTCACCAAAGTCCCAAAGGAAGCTCACGATCGGACGCCCACTGGTAGAGGTATTAGAAAAGGTGACCGATTCGCCCAGACAGATTTGGGT
Source organism: Bacteroidota bacterium (assembly GCA_003696875.1). Classification (GTDB taxonomy): domain Bacteria; phylum Bacteroidota; class Bacteroidia; order J057; family J057; genus RFHL01. The sequence goes on from RFHL01001325.1 coordinate 10,166, forward strand.
ACTGTTGACACTGAAGGAAGGAACCGGCAGCGGATGCACGGTGACCGGATCAGGATTGCTGATGTAGACCACACAACCAAAGGCGTCCTCAATAATCAGCAGGGGCGTAGCTGTGGTATCTGTGAGGTAGGTATGCGCGGCAGTGGTCCCGCTGGCACCTGTTCCATCCCCAAAGTCCCAAGCATAGGTCCAGCTGGGATTGGGTGAGTCCGCCGCAAAATTCACCAGCAGAGGCTGACAGCCCTCAATGGGGGTCGCCGAGAAACTCCCGGTCGGGCCACTGATCTGGATAAAGTTGCTGCGGGTGAGGGTGTCGCTACAGCCTTGTGCGGTCGTCACGACGAGGGTTACGTCATAGTTTCCCGCTGTCGTGTAGATCTTGGAAGGGCTGGGCAGGGTCGAAGTACTTCCGTCACCAAAGTCCCAATACCAGCTCACGCTGTTGGGGCTGGACTGATCGATAAAGCTGACTGACAGGGGCGGGCAGGTAGCTGAGGTGTTGCTGGCCGTAAAGCTCGCGGTCGGCTGTCCGATGTTGATATAATTGGAGCGCACATAGGTATCCACACAGCCATTGGCATCGGTCACTGTCAGGCTGACCG
>RFHL01001326.1 GCA_003696875.1 Bacteroidota bacterium
GCAGCGCCCCGCGCTGCGCCCCCCACTCGAAATGGGGACCGTCACCGCCGCTGTCTCCCATGACGATGAGGTTGCCGGCCGGAATCTCGTGGAGTCTCATGACCGCTTCGGTGTTTTTTGCTTTGTCATGGATCTCGTGCAACTCGAAATAGTGCTTGGGGTCCGTCGAACTGGGGGGATAGCGCAGCATCGGGTGGGCCGAAAGAGCCGGTATTTCGGGCAGCAGCTTGTTGGCGAAAAGCCGCTGGAAATAGCCCAACATGCCGGTGGTGTTCACCATAAACAGTACCTGTTTGGCGGCGCACCAACGCATGAGGTCGGTCACCCCCGGATAGATGGCAAAACATGCTTCCAGGTAGGCATCCATCTGCTGCGCCGTGATTGGTGCCGGCAGCAATTGCCGGACTTGCTCGACGGCCTGGCTCAAGGTGATCCGGTTGCTCGTGTAGCGACGAAAGATCCCGTTGAGTTCCGTCTGGATCTGAGGATAGCAGTGCGAGATGAAGTCGAAAGGGCCGCACGGGGCTAAACACTCGTTCCAGTCGGAAGACAAGACCGCACGGTAGGAAAAATCTGCCGGCGCCATGGTCCTCTCCTTGGCTTGAGTCAGACTTCGTAGACTTTAACATTGAAAGGCTTGCGCCGCCACGGGTAATCTCATGGCAGCCTTTCCATCACGCACGGGGCCGGGGCCGCCTGCCGCCGGAGCACTCCTTTCTGCGGGCATGAGAAGCGTGTCCGTAAAACGGCTGCGGAGTGGGCGAACCCTTATGGTGCAAAAATTGCTTGTGTATGGAAAGGCTTTGAACTAGGACTTGGTGTAGCTTGTGTTCCTGGCTCACGAGAGGAAAGGTGCCGCGACCATGGCTCAGCAACATGCAGATGTGGCTCCGAGTGAGGCGAGCGTTCTTGAGGCGTGTCATCTTCTGTGGGGTACTGGGGAGGATATTGGAGGAAGCTTCCTGGATACCCTGGACGAAACGCGGGTCAAACGCGCTTTCAGAAAGGTGGCTTTGGCCACGCATCCCGACCGCTACGTTCACCACGGGGAAGAGGTTGCAAAACGCTATGCCGAGCGCTTCATCACGGCGACCCGGGCTTATGAGACGCTGCAGGCTTACCTGCAGCTCAAGGCTCAGCGCCGGGTGCCGTCCGCCCCTTCCAGGTCGATGAAGCAAACTGCCCGGCCGGCCACAACCCGGTCTTCGGCC
>RFHL01001327.1 GCA_003696875.1 Bacteroidota bacterium
GATGGAGAAGATCCAGGAGACCATCGACCGGGTGGCGGCGACCGACGCCCGAGTGCTGGTCACCGGCTCCAACGGTACCGGTAAGGAGCTCGTCGCCCGCTGGCTGCACGAGAAAAGCCCCCGCGCGGAGGGGCCGCTGGTGGAGGTCAACTGTGCAGCCATTCCCTCCGAACTCATTGAGAGCGAACTTTTTGGACATGAAAAAGGCTCCTTTACCGGGGCCCACAAGCAGCGCATCGGCAAGTTTGAGCAGGCCAATGGCGGCACCCTCTTCCTCGACGAAATTGGCGATATGAGCCTCTCGGCCCAGGCCAAGGTGCTGCGCGCCCTGCAGGAGAACCGCATAAGCCGGATCGGTTCGGACAAGCAGATTAATGTGGATGTGCGCATCGTGGCGGCCACCAACAAGGACCTGCTCGGAGAGATTGAGCGGGGCAACTTCCGGGAAGACCTCTATCATCGCCTGAGTGTGATCCTGATTCATGTGCCCCCGCTGGCCGAGCGGGCCAGCGACATTCCGCTTATGGCCGAGGCCTTTGTGACGGAGATTGCCGGGGATTATGGCATGAGCAAGCCCGCCTTTGCCCCGGAGGCCATGGCGGCCCTGCAAAAGCTCCCCTGGACCGGCAACGTCCGCGAACTGCACAACGTCATCGAACGGCTGGTCATCCTCTGTGGCAGCAGCGGGCAGATCACCGAGCAGGATGTGCTGGACTATGCCGTTCCCCGCCGCACGCCCGGGCGGCAGGGCCATAGCCTGTACGACCGCTTCGAGCGCTTCCAGGAGTTCAAGGATTTTGTGGAGAAGGAGTTTATCCTGCGCAAACTGGAAGATTGCGGCTGGAATGTGTCCCGCACCGCTGAGCTGATCGACATCCAGCGCAGCCACCTGTATAACAAGATGGAGAAATACGACATCAAGCGGGAGGGGTAGGCGAAGTTTTGCTACGTTTTAAAGGGTCCGAAATCGGCTGATTTCGGGCCCTTTTTCGTGTTGGGGGCAAAAAATGGATTTTTTTCTCACCGGGCGTTTACCTGTCGCGGAGGCGCGGCACCTATGGGTGACTGGCTGTGCGGCCGGTCGCTTTTCATCATGGCCCTCAACTTTATTCACCCTTACGATTTGACTATTTCATCCCTTATGAAAACCCTGCTTCATTTTCCCTCCCGACTCTTTCTACTCTTGGGTCTCTCGGTGCTGCTGGTGACCAGCTGTAAAATCGAGGACCCCACCGGCGAAGCCAAGCTCTCTGACCTTTCCGGTACCTGGGTGCGCATCCAGAGCAACAATCCCTCCAGCGACTTTATGGTCGTCGAGGTGACCGGCGACCGCGGGGTCGTGACCAATCCCTCCGGCTCCGGCTATTCTGTCGGTGATGTCAAGTGGCAAAACCTGACCCCCAGTGGCGACAATACGTTTGACTATGGTGAGCTCGGCTCCGACGGCAACTATTACGATGCCGTGCTGACCCTGCTCAACGACTCCACCATCGACATCGATGTGGCCAACAGCGGTGCGGGCAATACCCAGCGCTGGGTCAAGGAAGGTACGCAGGGTACCGGCGCCGCCAATCAGCAGCCCATTACCCTGGATTGCAACGCCTTTACGTCTGATATCACCCTGACAAACTCGGCCGCTGCCGTGGATTATATCATCACTTGTGTGATGGACGTCACCGCCGATGTGGTCATCGAGCCGGGCGTGGTGATCGAGGTGGAGGAAAACGGAGGCATCGGGGTCTATGACGCCGGGACCTTCAAGGCCGTGGGTACGGCCACGCAGCCCATCGTCATTCGCGGGACCAATGCGGTCGCAGGCTTCTGGCGGGGCATTCATATCGAGACCAACTCGATCAACAACCAACTGGAACACGTGACCATCTCCGACGCCGGCTCCAACTACGTCTACTGCTGCAATGAGGTCGGGACCATTTTCCTCAAGGACGGCAAGCTCTCGATCAAAAACACCACCCTCCGCAATGGCGCCGGCTATGGCATCGTGGCGCGTTCGGCCGCGACCTTCGAGGCCTTCGAAGCCAACACCATCACCACCCACGAGCAGGAGGCGATGTACCTGCCTCTGCTGCGCGCCGCCGAACTGGACGGACTAGGTTCGGACTACACCGGCAATGACGAGGACTTCATCCTCATCAGCGACGCCGACGTGAACGAAGAGATCACCGTGCCCGAAACCAACGTGCCTTACCTTGTTGAGGGCAATGTAGTCGACATCATTGAGCCGCTGGCTTTTGATCCCGGGGCCGAGCTGGTCTTCAAGGAAAATGGCGGGCTGGGTGTGTACGACGATGGTGCCCTGGCCCTGAACGGAACCGCCGCCAAGCCGGTGGTGCTGCGCGGGGAGCAAGCCCTCAAGGGCTTCTGGCGCGGCATTCACATCGAAACCAACAGCAGCCGCAACGTCATGACCTACGCCGAAATCTCTGACGCGGGCTCCAACTACATCTACTGCTGTAACCCCTTGGCGACGGTCTTCCTGAAGGGCGGGCGCCTGGAAATTTCCAACAGCACCCTGAGCAACGGAGCCGAGTACGGCCTCTACGCCAATACCGACGCCAACCTGGCCGTCTATAGC
>RFHL01001328.1 GCA_003696875.1 Bacteroidota bacterium
CCCGGAGAGAAAGCGCGCGTCTTTCAGATGGGGACCTTGATTTTCCTGATCATCACGACCCTGTTGCTGGTCAAGCCGGCCGTGACCGCCCTCTTCATCTCCCGTTATGGGGTAGAAGAGCTCCCCATCGCCTACGTCCTGGTGGCGCTGGTCGCCATGCTGGTCTCCTGGGTGTATACCTGGGTGCTGGAGCGCTATTCGCTGCGCAAGGTTTTCCGGGGGACCCTGCTCCTCTCCGCCGGGCTCGTCATCCTCCTGGGAGGGCTACTTCGCCTGGGCCTTCTGGCCGGAGGTGTGCTCTACTTTTTCTATCTGTGGGTGTCGCTCTTTGGGGTGCTGGCCGCTTCCCAGTTCTGGATTCTCGCCAATCTGGTCTTCAACGTCCGGGAAGCCAAGCGTCTCTTTGGGCTGATCGGCGCCGGCGCCATCGCCGGCGGGATCTTTGGGGGCTACCTCGCCTCCGCGCTGGCCAACCTGGTGGCCAGTGAAAACCTCCTCTTTCTCGCTGCCGGCGCGCTGCTCGCGGCCCTTCCGCTCCATGAGCGCATCTGGCGACGATCCATCCCCGCCGGTCAGGCCCACTTTGTCCAGCAAAAGCGTGTCGGTTCGGTCAGCGACCAGCCCTTCGCCCTGATTCGGCGCTCCCCCCTGCTGCGCTTTCTGGCTGCCCTGGTGGGCATCAGCGTCGTCGTGGCCAAGCTGGTCGACTACCAGTTCAGCGCCGTCGCCGCCGAGGCCATCCCTGACCTTGATGACCTGACCGCCTTCTTCGGCTTCTGGCTCTCTACCCTCAATGTGATTTCGCTGCTCACTCAGCTCTTTTTCACCCGGCGGGTGGTGGGCGTCCTGGGCGTGGGGCGTTCCCTTCTTTTCCTGCCGGGGGGCATCTTTGTTGGGGGACTCCTCTTTCTGCTGTTTCCGGCTCTCTGGTCAGCCGCCCTGATGCGCGCTTTTGACGGCTCACTCAAGCAGTCTATCAACAAGGCTGCCGTAGAGCTACTGAGTCTCCCCATTCCACCGGAGGTCAAGCAGCGGACCAAGACCTTCATCGACGTCTTCATCGACAGCTTGGCTACCGGCCTCTCGGGCCTGATGCTGATCTTCATTGTTCGGGGGCTCGACCTGGGGCCGGTGGCGGTGACGATCCTGGTGATGCTCCTGCTGCTGGCGTGGCTATGGCTGGCCCGCGGCCTCAGTCAGGCCTATCTCAGGGCTTTTCGGGTGCGGCTGGCCCAGAACCAGGATCCGCAGCACCCCCACATCCCGCACCTCAACCACGCCAGCATCCTCGACGACCTGCGCCTCGTATTGACCGGTGCCGACCATCCCCAGCAATTATACATCCTGCGTCGCCTGCAGAGCCTGCAGGACAACCGCCTCCTGCCCGAGGTGCGCGCCCTGCTGCAAAGTGCCTCCGGAGAGGTCCGGGCCGAGGCCATTCGCACCCTTTATGCCCTGCCCGGGCCAGCCGAGACGGAGCATCTGCTCCCTCTCATCTTTGATCCAGAGCAGGCCGTACGGATCGAAGCCTTTGAATACCTGATCGGTCGCAGTGGTGTCGAGGTGCAAACCTGGCTCACGCCCTATCTCGAAGCCGATGAACCGGCCATCCGGCAGGCTGCTCTTCAGAGTCTGGCGGCCTGTAGCCGCCGCAATCCCGAGCTGGGGGCCAGCTTTCATCTGGAAGGCCGGGTACGCACCGCCCTCGAAGGCCGGGCGCAGGACCCCGACAGCTATCGGTATGCCTTGGGCGCGATCGGGCAGGGGCGTTTGGATGTTTTCTGGCCCGAACTGCTGACCGCCTTTCAGGATACGGATGCCTCGGTAGCCCAGGCGGCGGCCATGGCCATGGGAGCTGCCCTGGATGCGGATTTTGTAGACCCGCTCCTTGCCGGCCTGGGCCGGCCGGTGGTGCAGGAGGCCGTCATCCAAGCCCTTTCCTTGTACGGGGACGGGCTAATCCCCCGTCTGCAGGAAATCCTGGGCTCGGGTGACTACAGCCTGGACCAGAAGCGGGCGATTCCCGCTGTTCTGCAGGGAATCGGTGGCCAGACAGCCGCCAACCTCCTCTTTCGGCTCATCCAGCGCAAGGAGCTGGGCCTGCGGCAGGAAGCCGCCCGAGCCCTTTTCGAACTCAAACTGAAGCAGCCCTACCTGCAAGTGGATCGCAAGGCGGTGATCAGCCAGATCATGGAAGAAGTCCAGCTCTATCAGCAAACGCTGGCTGTGCTGTATGCCCAGACCCAGCAATTGCCGACCCAGCCACAGGATGCACGCTCCGTGGCCCGGCAGCAACTGGTACAGCTGCTGGAGGAGCGCTTGGATAGCAACCTGGAGCGAATATTTCGCCTGCTGGGCTTGCACTATCCGCCTGAGGACATTCAGGAGGTCTACCGCGGCATCCAGAGTCCGCAGCATGAGCAGCGGGTGAGCGCGCTGGAATACCTCGACAACCTCCTGGCCCCGCTCCTCAAGCGGGTCCTGATCCCTATTTTTGAGACCGCCTTGCTCGACACCATTACGGAGGAC
>RFHL01001329.1 GCA_003696875.1 Bacteroidota bacterium
GCCGATGCGCAAGGCATAAGCGCAGCTACAACCTGCGCCCATGCGGAACCAGTGCAGCGGCACAGCCGGAAAACACTTTCTCTCGTATCCGGCAGGTTTCACCTGCCGATGTGCAAGGCATAAGCGCAGCTACAACCTGCGCCCATGCGGAACCAGTGCAGCGGCACAGCCGAAAAACACTTTCTCTCGCATTCGGCAGGTTGCACCTGCCGATGCGCAAGGCATAGGTAGGCGCAACCCCTAGCGTCAATACGCAAAATCCCATCAACTCATATGTGCCCAGGGTCCAGTGATGGCCAGGGTCAAGCCGGCATGCTGAATGTTGACGAAGAGGGTGGTCCCATCGGGCGAGAAGGTGACGCCGGCAAACTCGGAAGGAAAACCGGTATTTTCCGCCAGCACATAGTAATCGCCAGAAGGAGTAATGCCAATCAAGCGGGCATCGAGGCGATCTTCACACACAATTAGATCGCCAGAAGGCGACTGGGTGAGGTTGTCGCAATTCTGGAGCAGGCGGGTCCGGTTAGGCTCCAGATAGAGCTCCACGGTTCCCGGCACACGCCCTTCCTCGGGGGTGCCTTCATGGGGGCTGGGCTGGTAGCGAAAGATCTGGCCCTGGGTCTTCTTCCCGCCATTGGTGCAGGCGATGTAGACCTCGCCGTCGCCATACCAGATGCCTTCGCCCCGGGCAAAACGGGCGGCGCCCCCCAGAAACCCCCGATAGCGCAGGTCATCCTTGGGGGAGTCGATGTCATCCAGGTCCAGCCACTGGACCTGGAGAGGTCGCCGTCGGGGAAAGGTCGGCGCGGCGGTATGAAACCAGTTGCGGGTATCGCAACTGGGAATGTCAGCGATGCTCAGGGCTTGCAAACGACCGCCGCTGTGCATGTCGCCCGGGATCTTTGGTAAAAAACGGTAAAGTAAGCCGTCCATGCGGTCCTCGGTGAGGTAGACGACCCGCCCATCCGGGGAGACGGCCACGGCCTCGTGATGAAAGCGGCCCATGGCCTTAATAGGACGGGGAGCGGCCAGCGCAGGCTCGGCCTGCGCCGGAACCTCAAACACATACCCATGGTTATGCTGGCGAATGTCTGAAACCTTGTCCACCGCTTCCTCACAGGATAGCCAGGTGTTCCAGGGCGTAGGGCCACCCGCACAGTTGCGGATGGTCCCCGTCAGACTGAGAAATTCTTTTTCCAGCTTCTGGGTCCGGGTGTCATATACCATGGTGGTGGTACCGCCAATGCAGGGGTGGTTACGCCCTCCCCCATCAAACAATTGATGAGGCGCCAACTTTTTCAGTAGCTCCTGCCCGGCTCCAAATGGCCCGAGTTCCATCATGGACTGATCCAGCTCATGATTACGGACCAGGATCGTCTTTCCATCTGGTCCGGGGAAGGCGGCCATGCCATCGGCTTTACCCGGTACCAGAAAGCCATCGGCCATCAAGTCTCCCGCCCGGGAGATGATCTGATAGGAAAAGCCCTTGGGTAGATCCAGAATACCGGCCGGGTCCTTTACCAGGGAACCGTATCCATCAAATCGGAACAAACCGCCGGTTTCCATAGCCTCGGCCTGGGCGGCAAACAGTTGCAAGCCGGCAAAACCCAAACTGAAACGGCCGGCCTGCTGTAAAAATCCTCTTCTCGAGATCTCTTCTGACATAAAGCATTCCTTGCGACACTCCGGCCTCAGCGATTCATCAACCGCCGATAGGCCTGCTCATCGATGCCGATGGCTACGATGCGCACCGAGTCCTGATTGGCCAGGTGGGAGCGCCAGTTCATATAGGTGCGGCCCGTTAGCAGGTGGGCCAGATCCTGTTCGCAGTTCAGCGTGTAACGAACCTGTAGTTCGTCTCCTCTGATGATACGAAAGTATTCCTGAAGGTAGAAGTCATCCCGGCCCGTAAACATACGCACCCGGTTCGCCACCACGTGCCGCAGCGAATCGACGTCGGTGTTCCAGGGCAGGCCGGTAACATTGAGCATGCAATAGCCACTGAATCGGTATTGCTGTACATCGTCATACCAATAGACACCCGGAGCATCTTCCAGGACTTCAATGGCCCGCTTCAAAACCCCCATATCCCCAAAAGTGATACGGGACCATTTGGCTGGCTGGGCCGATATACGCAAACGCTCAAACTCGTCCGAGGAAAAGCGATAAGACAAGCCCTCATGGGTGATGTAGCCACAATACAGGTTTAGGCTCATGGTCTGTCGCAGAATCCCGTCCTGATAAAACTTAAGCGTGTAGTGGTAGTCGCAATTGTCTTCATAGGTAGGTTCCAGATCCCAACTTTGCTGCAGTTGGGTCATCAATTGCCGGTCCTGGGAAATAAAGGTCCCCAAATCCTGCTGCACCGGCAACATGCGGTAATTGTGGACCGGTACGCCGACCATGGTCCAGTTACCTGTATGAAAATTCAACCCGCCGAGCACGTGCTCGGCAGATAGGGTCAGCGGCTGGAAAGACAGACACATCAGAGCAATCAACCAGGCTTTTCTCATAGCAAAGGGATGATAGTAGGAGGTGAGGGAATAGACTTGCAGAGCAAAAACGCTGCCACGGCTATACATATTTGGTCAAAAGTTTTGCACCATCCCAAATTCCCGATTTTCCGGATTCCGCAGGGAGTCAAGGGGAAGCAATCAGGGCTGGATCGAAACCTTTTGAAGAAAGCGCACCGAAGGCTGATCCAGGTCCCGAACCCGGAGGAGATAAAGGCCAGGCACCACCGCTTCGGCTACCTGAACCCGCCAGTCCGTCGGGCTCAAAGTTGCTGACCGGGTCATCACCTGTCTGCCCGAAGCGTCAAACAACTCTATCTGGGCCCGGCTCAAAACAAAACCCGGTTCCAGGGCCAGCGCAAATTGCCCCTTGTTGGGATTGGGATACACAAGAATGGCAGAAGTGGCAAAGGGCTCGGTGTAGGCAAAGGCCGGAAGGGTATCCGACAACAACCAGGCCAAGGCCTTGCCCGCCTGTGGCAAACCATGCCCCAGGTAGTTGTCGGGCGCATCGTGCTGATCCCCGGACTGAAGCAAGGCTTCATACAGGTCCATGTTGCCCGCCCCGGGTACGGCCTGCTGTAGACAGGCAGCCAAACCCGATACCAACGGACAGGAAAAGGAGGTCCCATTTCCGCGGCGCATCTCCCCGTCTGGATGCAGGAAAAAGGCGTATTCACCCATCGCCGCCAGATCCGGCTTGAGTCGCCCATCGGCTGTCGGGCCGCGGCTGCTAAAGGCGCTGTATTCCCGGCACTCATTCACTGCCCCAATGGCAAGGACCGAATCCCCGTCGGCCGGGGCATTGATGCCCCGCCAACCGTTGTTGCCAGCGCTATTGACGACCAGGATGCCCCGCGAGGCCGCCAAATCGGCGGCCCGGGTGATGATGGTGGTGTTGCCGTCCAGATCGGTCGTGCGGTAGTCTTCCTCGCTGTCATCAAAATCGAAATAGCCCAGCGAGGTGGTGAAAATCTGCGCCCCCAAGCTGTCGGCAAACTCAGCTGCTGCCACCCAGTTGTCTTCTTCCTGCCGGGATTCACCATAATCATCTTCGGTCCGTAGCAGGATAAATTGCGCGTCGGGCGCTGCCCCAATCAGACGACCCGGGGCACGAGCGGCAAGAATCGAGAAGACGTAGGTGCCATGCCGGCAGTGAATACAGGGGCTGAACACATCGTCGTCCCCGTCGACATAGTCCCGGGTAGCCAGGATTTTCCCTTCTTCAAACAGGTGCGCAAAGGCGGGCAGACTGTCTACCCGGTGGTAGCCATTGTCAAAGACCGCCACGGTCACGCCTGCTCCCGTATAGCCCTGCTGATGCAGGGCGTTTATGCCCAGCATATGAAGCTGCCGCAGGTGTTCACCATAAAAGGGCTCCTCGGGGCATTCTGCCTCGACCTCGGCGGGTCGGGACAGATGACGCACTGGCTGGACCTTCTGAACAAAAGGTAGATCTGCCACCGCCGCCCGCTGCGCGGGCGTGAGGGTGGCGGTGACGGCATTAAACCAGCGGGAGGTGTGATGCATGCCCGCCCCGGTGGCGGCAATTGCCGCCACGTAGTCCGCGCGCACCGGCAGGTCGCGCTGATCAGGCACAATGCCCTGACGAGCCCGATGGGCCAAGGCCGCCGGTGACAGAGCCGGAGTAGCCTCCGGAGCCTTATCCGTCAGAAAAACCCAGTAACGGGCCTGCCCCCAGGCCAAGCCTGTGCTCAGCCACACCCCCAGAAACAGCAGAAACACCCTCATATAGCGATTTTGGCATAAGATACGTACTGGGCTTAACTGGATCAAGGCCAAAAAGTTGAGCCTGTGACGCAGATCCTTCTCGGCAACCCAGAAAACGCCGAAGGAGGCACGCGACTACGTGCCTCCTTCGGCTGGGTAAAAATATGCGTTGGTTATGGCTGGGCGGAAGCCAGGGGTTCCACCGAGCTGGCCACCGTTTGACCTTCCACGTCGACAGCTTCTTCAGGCTGGACCGGAATCATGGCCTGAGGCTGATCCGCTTCGGGAGCCGGGACGATGGTCGCCTCGGGCGCCGGGGCCGGTTGAGCCGGAATCACCTGCTCAATGGCCGGCTGCGTAGCGGCATCGCCTGTCTGCGTACTATGAATGGAGGCCAGCGTGGGCGCAATCACCAGGGCCACGACCGACATCAGCTTGAGCAGGATGTTGAGCGAAGGACCAGAGGTATCCTTGAAGGGGTCACCCACAGTGTCGCCGACAACGGCGGCTTTGTGGGGATCGGAACCTTTGTAGTACTTCTCGCCGTTGATGTCCACGCCTTCTTCGAACATCTTCTTGGCATTGTCCCAGGCACCACCAGCGTTGGACTGGAAGATGGCCATAAGCACCCCGGCCGAGGTTACCCCAGCGAGCAGCCCCCCGAGCATCTCGGGACCACCCAGGAAGCCCACGGCAACCGGAGCAAGGATAGCGAGTACCCCAGGCATCACCATCTCCTTGATGGAGGCCGCGGTGGAAATTTCCACACACTTAGCATACTCGGCTTTGCCGTCGGCCTTCCGGAAGATGGCTAGGTCTTCCGATGTGGCATTCTCCAGATCGGAGTCGTACTTACGCATGATTTCCAGCGCACCCTTGAGCTCAGGGATGGTGGCAAACTGACGGCGCACTTCCTGGATCATGGCCATAGCGGCACGACCTACCGCGTTCATCGCGAGGGCCGAGAAGACGAAGGGCAGCATAGCCCCTACAAACAGACCGGCCATGACTTTGGGCTGGGCAATGTCGATGGTGGTGATCCCCGCCTGCTGCATAAAGGCAGCAAAGAGGGCCAGGGCGGTCAGTGCCGCCGAGGCAATGGCGAAGCCTTTCCCGATGGCGGCGGTGGTGTTACCCACAGCATCGAGCTTGTCGGTGCGCTTGCGCACCTCGCCGGGGAGCTCCGACATTTCGGCGATCCCACCGGCATTGTCAGAGATCGGGCCGTA
>RFHL01001330.1 GCA_003696875.1 Bacteroidota bacterium
TCCCCGGGCCCAGACCAGTTCCTGGACCAGCCCTTCGCAGATCTGCTGCCATTCGCCCAGATAACGAGCCTGGGCCGTGATTCGGGAGGACCGGGTCCGCCAGAAGGTGGTAGGACGCTCAGGCTTCTGGCTCTGCTCCTCCCGCCTGATGCGTCGGATCGCCTCCAGCAGGATCGCGTCTTTGCCCACCCCATCCTGCCCCACCAGAAGGACCTGCCGACCTGCCTCGGAGAGCTCCTGCATCACCCAGCGCACTTCGTCTTCCCGCTCCCAGGTTGCCCCCGGCAGGATCTGATCGGGCAGACGGGGCTGGGGCAAGCGCTCAGCCGTCGCCGGCAGGACCTGCAAGGCCTCTAGGCCGTCTTGCGGCCGGCGTCTTTTGGGGGGTTTGGGTTTAGGCAGCCGAAAGGGAACCTCCTCCAGCCAGGCCGTATCCTGACGCAGAAAGGCAAAAACCTCCGAAGGCGCGAGGTTCTGCAGATAGTTGCGGGAAAAGTGGCGGATCAGGCTGTCCCGCTCGCCGGGCTTGTAGTAGTAAAACCCCCGGTCAATCTGAGGTAACAGGCACTCAAAAAAACCCGTTTCATTGGGGCCGGAGATCGCATAGATGGGAACCTCTACCGCCTGAGGAAGCGGATACAGTTTGTTGCCTTCACGGTAGCCGGGCGTGATCGGCAGCAGCAGCTGATGGAATTCGTAGCGAGTGAGATCCAGATAGGTCAACTCGTCCTCGGTCCCCCTGCGCCGAAGGTACTGGGTGATGAGGTCACAGGCCTTATGGGTGGTGCCAGCAACCACTTGCAGATCACTCCCGGCGAGGCGGGCGTGAACGCCCTCCGTACCGAAAGGCTGGCAGAATATGGGAAGCGTTACTTTTTTCATGAGGTCAAAGTCACTAGCTGGGCCCAAAGGAGGAGGCGAAGGTCCGCCAGGGATGGCGGAAAAGTCAGGACCAGGCCCGTGCGCAGGTCCCGTACCTGACCCGGCTGGCTCCAGAGATCATTCGTTGCCGGCCGGGAGGCCTCCCCAAACTCGTAGTAGCGCAATACGGTACCAGGGTTTGTCCCGGTCGGCGGCTCAGCCGCCGAGCCGGTTGCAGCAAAGGTGACAGATACGGGTACCCGCTGGCCCTCTATCCGAAACAGGTGGAAGCCGGACTCTGGGTGGAGCAGCGCCAGCATGCCCCCTTGTCCGCGCCAGCTGAGGCGGCGATACCGCCCCGATCGCTCCACGGTACTAGCCTGATCGAGAATCATCTCATACCAGTGGACCAACCCATCTAGAATCTCCGCCTCGCCCTGCTCCGTGTGAACCTGTAATTCCAGAATCAGGTCTCCCACCTCGTCCCGCACGCAAGCCTGTCGCTGCAAATCACTCCAGGCCAGCTGCAGCTGGCAGTGGTGGTAGTAGGCTTCGGCCTCTGCAATGAGGGGCTGAAGCTCCGAAGGGAGTCCTTCCGCAACCACCCAAAGCTGGAAAGATGGCCCCCCCAGCTGAAAAGTCGAGCGAATGCCCATTTGCCGCAGCCGGTCCCGCAGGTCCACTTCCAGTTCCCGCACCGTCTCCTTCAGGTCAAAGAGCATTCCCAGCACTGGGATCTCTCGCAGGGCTTGCACCAGGTCATCATGGTCTTCCTGCAGGTCCTCAATGTTATCCTCCAGCACTTCGATCAACCCGGCGGCCTGGTCGGCCAGGGCCTCATAGGCGGCCTGGCTGCGGGCCATGCCCGCCTCAGGGCGCCAGGGATTGGCCGCCATTTCTGCCTCTACCAGACGGATGACCTGGGGAGCGAGGCGCCCCTCGGCCCAATCCAGCTCAATCAGCAAGGGGTCACTGACCGGAATGACCGCCAGCTTTTCCGCCAGGACAAAGGTAAGGTCCCGCTCAATCTGCCGTTTTAGGGCGCGCCCGCCCATCTGGGGATCAAACCCCCGCTCGGCGAGGGCCGCCATGGCACGGGGCGACACCACCAGGGAGACCTGCCGCCGCCGAAAGCCGGGTCGCTGCAGGAGATCTCCCATGATCAGCTTGGCGATCCGGGCAATGTCCTCCGGCCGGAGGGGGTTAAAGACCACCACCTCATCGATGCGGTTCACAAACTCGGGCCGGAAAAACTGGCGCACCGCCTGGTGATACGTCTGCGTCGCCTCCTCGGGTCCCTCCCGAAAGCGAATCGCCCGCCCCAAACGGTCGGCCCCCAGATTGGAGGTCATGATGATCAACGTATTGCGAAATGGGACCACCTGCCCCAGGGCGTCCGTAAGCCGCCCTTCGCCCAGAACTTGGAGCAGCAGATTGTGCACATCGGGATGGGCCTTTTCGATTTCGTCAAAAAGGAGGACGCAGAAAGGGTTATGCCGCACCTGCGTGGTGAGCAACCCCTCGGGCTGGGCCATGTCTCCCACCAGTCGTCCCACAGCTCCCGCGTCGATGTATTCGTTCATATCGAACCGCAGCAGGCGATCCTCATGTTGAAACAGCCGCTCAGCCAGGATCTTGACGGCCTGGGTCTTGCCTACGCCGGTAGGGCCCACGAACAGAAAGGCCCCGTATGGACGCTCGGGATTGGTCAGGCCCGCCTTGATGAGGTGCAGCTGCCGGGACAAGGTCGCCACAGCGACAGGCTGACCGATCAGGCGCGCCGACAGGTAGCGCGCAAAAGCTTGCGTATCCACCTGCTCCGCGGAATTGGCCAGATCCGGCCGGAGGTGGGTGCGCTGGCTGAAGGCTTCCATCACCTGCGGCAACTCAATGCGCTCTCCCTGGTAGCGCGTCCCGAGCTGGGTGAGGCCGTCCCCAATCCGGCCGATGAGGCCGGTGCTCCCCAAAAACTGCTTCTGCAGGGTGACGAGCTGGAAAAAGGCCGCATTATCGAGCTCAAAGTTGTACCGGCCCTCACGCTCTATGCGCAGGCGCGCCAGGATGCGCCACTGCTCCTCGGCTTCTGCCTCGGGAACACGCACCACCCGAAAGAGATCGGTGAAGGCCCGGTCCATTTCGCTGGCGAGGTCCCAAGCCTCAGGCGTAGCTTCCAGAACGACCTGCAGACGGCCCTGCTGCAGGTAGGGCTTCAGGACATCGCTCAGGGTCAAACTGTTTTGGGAGGACTTGCCGATGCGAAACAAGGCAATGACATTGTCAAAAAAGAGGATGTCCGTCCGCTTGGGCAGGTCTTTGGGACGCTCCTCAATCGGCTCCTGACAGTAGGCAATGATGGCCTCCATACGGCGCTGCCAGGCCCCGACGATGCTCATCCCCGCGATGATGCGATTGGGGTCCAGGTGCCAGATATGGGGCAGGTGGTGGTGTCGCTCGGCGGGGTGTCCCTCCAGGTACCGGTAGAGGGCCTCGTGCAGGAGACTGGTCTTGCCACTCTGCCGGGGGCCGATCAGCACCAGGGGCGGGCGGGCAGGGCTAAAAAGCTGCTCCCGAAATCCCCCCATGAGCGCTTTGCGCTCGTAGGTTCGTTGCAGCTCATCGGGGTAGGCTTCGTTGAGACAACGGCCGGTGCGATGGACCTCCATCGCCCCATCCATATCTGCCTCCCAACCCATGAGACTCGCAAAGTTCCATTCGTCAGAGGGAGACAGCTCGGGCTGAGCCCATCTAATGTAGACATCCTGCTCGAGGATCAGGCTGCGCTCGCCTTTGGTCAGCTGCAGTTGGGCGAGGTCCAACTTCTCCTCCTCCTCGCGGCGCATTCGGGCAACCCGCTGGATCTCCCGGGTGACACTTTCACGGATTTCATCTTCATTCGGACTGCCCCCTGGCCACACCCAATAATGGTAATCCAGGGCAGGCAACAGCATGACCGTCCCCCCCAGGCCCGGAAAGCGCACCACGGTAACCTCTCCGCGAAAGGATTGGTTGCCCAGCGACATATCCAGACGCACGGCATCCAGCTTATAATCCGGCTCAAAGCACCGCCACAAGAGCGCCGGCAGGGCGCTTCGGTCCAATTGGGGCATCTGCCGAAACAGTTGAGCCGCCTCGCGGCGCATCATGCGCAGGGCTTTCTCCAGCCGGGCATGCACCACCGGTTCACCCGGAAAAAGCAGGGGGGCCAGGAGATAGCCTTCTTTTTTTCGGTGGCGTACCCAGACGGGAAAGGATAACTTGAGAGATGGCATGGGCAAAAGGTCAAAGGACGAATCCCGTCTATTTTCGCAACAAATGTTCCATGATGGCCTGATCCAGACGCTGGGGCAGGTAGCGGTTCAAAAAGGCCCCAAAACGGAGCTTGGGCACATCCACCTCATATTTGCTGTCGACCACCCCTCCCTGATCCCGGAAGGTCCGCCGGGCTTTTTCCTGTCGAAAAAACTCCTGCCGGTGGATACCGGTGGGGACCACATAGGCCGAGAGCGGCAAGTCTTTAACATGGCCCCACACCAGCACGGTTTCACCAGAGGAAAGCACCCGTTCCTGCAAACCAGCTTCCTCTCTCAGTAGCAGAAAAATCATGTCTCCATGACCCGTCATGAGGAGGCCACAGAGCTGGTCTCCCGCCTGGGCACGACGAGGTACCTGCACATAGGGACCCTCGTCGTGGCTCGGATCGTGCCGCACGTATGACACCTTCAGCGAGAAGCCCATCTGCTCCGCGACCTGACGGTAAGCCTTCTCCATGAGGAAAAGGGTATCTACGTGGCCATAGAGCCCCATTGTGACAGTGTTGTATTGAGGGAAGGCCATTTGCATCAGGTCCATACGCAGGTCCCGGTAATGCTCTTCCCACAGCGTCAGGCGGCCCGCCATACCCGCCTGTACTTGCCACTGCCCCAGCCGGGCCATGAGGGCCAGTTCCAGATCTACCAGCTCATCCCCCAGGCCGTCGATACGGCCGGTGATGGCCTGCAGACGCTGATGGCGCTGGGCGGTGGCGGCCTCACGCCAGAACTCCTCCTCCTTGCCCTTGCGGCGCAGCCGCTCCAGGCGTTGCTGAAGTTCGTCGAGGGCATTTTGCAGGTGCAGGCAGACCTGGCCGGCCTGCACCTGCTGATATACCCGCCGCACAGCGGTGATACGGTTGATCAGGCCCAGGCGATCGGCAGCGGCGGCCTCTTCCCGGGGGACAAGGTGGAGCGCCAGCACCTCTCCCGCTACCTGCAGCTGAACCACCTGTGGCCGGGTATCGGAAAGCTGATTCATGGCCTCAGCCAGGGGGCTGAGGAGGTGGCTACGCAGGGCTCGCTGCAGAAAACGGGCCCCATACTGGGGGTGGTATCCCTGCTCCCCCAACCATACCCGCACTTCCGGCGGGATATCCAGCTGCACCTGTCGCTGCTGCAAGCGCTCCCAATGCTGGATCAAATCAATCTCCCGATCCACGATCTGCCGGATGACCTCCGGCTGTAAGGGCGCAAAAGCCAACACCCGATCCAGGCGGTTGAAGAGCTCGGGGCGAAAGTGGTCCTGTACAGCCCGCACAAAGTGGTTCACCACCTCGGCCTCGCCCGGAGCCCGGGCCCCAAAGCCGGCCTGTCCGGTCTGGAAGGTCGCTGTACCGATGTTGGAGGTCATGATGATCAGGGTGCTGCAGAAGTCGGCCACCCGGCCAGTGGCACTCGTCAGGCGGCCTTCCCCCGTGATTTGCAACAGCAAATCGTAGAAGAGTGGATGCGCCTTTTCCAACTCATCAAAGAGCACCACAGAAAAAGGCTGGTGGCGCACCGCAGCCGTGAGCAGGCCTTCGCCCCGGCCATCGTCTCCCGTCAGGCGCATGAGCGCAGGCAAGTCCTGATATTCGCTCATATCAAAGCGGATCATGCGATCACGGCCTCCAAAGAGAAACTGGGCCAGCACCTTGGTCATCTCGGTCTTGCCCACGCCGGTGGGCCCGGCAAACAGGAGCGAACCAAGGGGCTTACCCCGGCGGATCACCGCAGCCTTGATCGACACGATCAGGTCCACCAGGGTATCAATGGCGGCTTCCTGACCGAAGATGTGCCCTCGAAAAAAGGCCGTGAGGGCCGCCGGATCTAGCTCGGCCACCGGATCAATGATCAGACGAGGCAAGCCCGTGTCATGGGAAAAGCGCCCATACAGGTCATCCGTATCCAGGAGCGCCTCCGGGTGGTCGCTCTCCGCCCGGGATTGAATCAGGCCTTCCATCAGGTGCAAGGTCTTACCGGGCAGACCCGAGTAGGGGGTAAACCACTGGTGCAGGCGAAGGGCTTCGGTCACGACAGCCGGGCTCAGCCTGACCCCATATTTATGAGCGAGGAAAGCTACCTTGGACTCGACAATGCCCACCAGCGCAGGCTGATCAGGCTCGGGCAGATCCACCCGAGCAAAATGACTGAGAAAGCCCGGTGCCCGCAAATCCAGATGGTTGGCGGCTTCGGGGGTACACTCACTGAGCAGA
>RFHL01001331.1 GCA_003696875.1 Bacteroidota bacterium
CCCCTGTATGTCCTGAGCTAAACGCTTCACCGCATGAAGGAAGCCAATCCCTCACCAAACCCCTTCGACGATTATCTGGATAAAATTCAGGCCCGGGAGGCCCGTCGCCGCCGCAATCAGTGGCTGCTGGTTTTCGCAGCCTTGCTCCTGATCGGGGGAGGGATGGGTTGGTTCTACCTGCAAGGTCTGGAGCGTACCCCCAAAGCATGGCGGACCTTCGCATTTGAAGAACTGGATGCCGCTCAGGTAGCGCAGCTGTTTGCCGATGATTCCTCCGGCTTTCTGGTGTCCATACCTGAGCTAGGATGGGACACCGTGCGTTCCGTCCAGCAGTATGAGCGCCTCGCCGATCTGGTGGATCTCATCCATACCGCTCGTTTGGAGACCAGCATCGACACCCTGCGGGTGGGACAGGACAGCATCCATAAGACCCCTGAAGCTCAGTTAGCGGGCTATACGGTAGAGGTCAAAGGCGAACGTCGTGCTGGGCAGGAGATGATCTTCTCCATCGAAGATTATGATCCTGCGATTCGCTATACCCTGGATTTTGGCAACGGCGTCCGGCGGCGAGTAGGCCCTGTGACCCGCTACACCTACCCTCTGGCAGGATATTTTACGCTCAAGCTCATTGCCACCAGCGAAGCGCAGGGCTCGAGTATTTATACCAAGCGTTATGTCATTGCCGATGAACAGGCCCGCCCGGAACTCGCCGATGCCTCGCGCCAGAAACCGGCCCGGCCAAGTCAGCCGCTGTCCAATTCGGCCTTTGATCTGCCGCAGTTCAATGAACCAGCCGAGCTGACGACGCCTCGCTCAGCTGAGGGCGATACCGCCCAACGGCAACAAGTCACGATTGTCGACCTGGGTGGGGGCAGTTCTACCGCCCATGCCCGCTTGGCGCCGCCCAAGCCCAGCTTGCAAGAGAAAGGCCCTGAGGCGCCTCTTCGAATCGACAAGCCCTTGGTATACTCTGATGTTATGCCTGAATACCCCGGGGGGCAGTCGGCCATCAACCGCTTCATTCACAAGCGAATTAAATACCCCCTGGAGGCTCTGGAGCGCAAAGTTGAAGGCCGGGTGGTGGTGCAATTTGTGGTCAATGCCGATGGCACGCTGAGCGACATCAAGGTGGTGCAGGGCATCGGCGCGGGATGTGACGAAGAAGCCCTACGGGTGGTGCGCAGTATGGGCCGCTGGAAGCCCGGCGAGTTCAAGGGACAAAAGGTACCCGTGTACCAAAGCATACCCATCGTTTTTCGGTTGCTGTAGGCAATCAGGCAAGCTTTTTGCTGAGGTATGACATACCCGGGTTGCGAGCGCAACCTGGAAGGTCCTCGGTCCGTTTTTGGTCTTCTGTATCCTTTTGATCATGTCTGCTGACCCCAATCCATACGATCGGCTCGACGCCTATCTGGTCGAATTAGAAGCCCACGAGCGGCGGCGTCGCCGCCAGCGCGGGTGGCTGATGCTCGCTGGTGGCCTTCTGATCGTGTTGGCTGGCGGGCTGGGCTACGGCTGGGCCTCACAAGCTCCGGTGGTAGCTCCCCGGACAGATCTGAGGCGCTTTGCGATGGACACCCTCAGGCCGGCCCAGGCGATGGCCGCCTTTGCCGAGCGACTGGATCCCATTCTGGTCTCCAGCCCCGATGGGAGCTGGGATACCCTGGCGGATATGGAGGCCTACTATGCACTTTTTCAGGCGCTCCAGCCTGAGCCACCAGCTACTCCGGTCCCGGGACCCACGGCCCGCCTGTCTCTGGCAGTGCAAGGGGATTTTCTGGTCAAAGAACCCCTGAAGTTTGAGATTTCTCCCTGGGACAGCATCCATCAGCTGGTCCTTGATTTTGGCAATGGCGTCCGGCGGGTCGCCACCGGTCCTGCGGTCACCTATGCGTACCCCCTGCCGGGGCACTTTGAAATGCACCTCCTGCAACAACACCATCCAGACAGCCTGGAGATCTTACATACCTTGATGTATGAGGTCAGAGCCGATACCCTGACGGAAATATCGGCTATAGTATCGGTGCCCGCTCACGCAGTGCCCTGAGGCATAGGAGATTGATTTGCCAGAATGTTCTGGGATACGGCGGCCGGATGCCCTTAGCCTCCGGAGCGCTGCCTAGTGCCTGTCCCCGATGGCAGGGCCCGCTGGAGGAGGTACCAGCTCAAGCCACTGCCGAGGAGGTGGCTCAGGGGGTAAGCGAGTAGGATGGCCTCGAAGTATCCCAGGGCGTGGCCCAGGGCGGCGAGGGGCAGATACAGCAGCAGCAAATGGGAAACCACGGCAGCGGTGGCGTGCCAGGGACGGCTAATGGCGTGCAGGGCACCGGTAGCCAGCATGAGCAGGCCGTTGAAGGCGTATCCCCAGGGGACAAGGAAGCAATAGGTGGCAAAGGCTGATAGGATGTTGGGATCCTGGGTAAAAAGCCGGCCCAGGGCATAGCCGCTGAGGGCAACGATCATGCCTATTCCCAGTCCATAAGCCAGGGCGAGCAAGGCGCCATGCTGCAGGCCCTGCCGCAGGCGGAGCAATTGTCCCGCTCCATAGTTTTGGCTCACGAAGGGACTCAGGACCGAGGAGAGGGCGATCATGAACATGAGGAGGGTGAGGTCCACCCGGAAGCCGATGCCGTAGGCGGCCACCACTGGCGCGCCATAGCGCGCCAGCAGGCCGGTAACCGTCGCCCCGGCAAAGGGTAATAGTACCCGGGTGAGCGCCGCCGGGCCGGCGATGTAGAGGATCTCGCCCCAGTCGGCGTCGATATGCCCGGGGGTGAGCCAGGCTCGTAGTCCTCCGGCGGGCCACCAGGCCCGCCCGCCAATCATGGCTACGATCAGTCCCAGCCCGATGGCGAGGCCTGTGGCCAGGGCGGCGCCCCGCAGGCCCAGACCAGGAAAGGGGCCCCAACCCAGAATGAGGAGCGGGTCCAGAAGCAGATTGGCACCGACGATGAGCAGCATAACGAGCATGGGCAGCCGGGTGTATCCGTAGGCCCGTACCAGGCCCAGGAGGTGCAGCACCAGGGCCATGGGCAGGAAAGCGGGGTAGAGGGCCCACATATATTCCCGCAGCAGGGGCAGGTGGACCTCGCTGGCCCCCAGCCAGCCGAACAGGCGATCATGGAGGAGGTACCCCAATAGGCTCAGGATGCTGCCTGTAAGGACAGAAAGGCTCAGTCCCCCCCAGAAAGGGGGGGCAACGGGTGCTTGGCGCCCAATGGTTTGAGCCAGGATAGCGGTGAGGCCGGTACCCAGGCTCAGCAGGACATTGACGCCGAAGAGGAAAACGGGGGTGGTGAATCCCACGGCGGTAAGGGGATCGGGCCCCAAGCGTCCGATGAAGTAGACATCGACGAGGGATAAGGAGGCCAGAGCCAGCAGGCCCGCAAAGAGGCGCAGGCTGTGGCGCAGAAGGTAGGGCAGTATAGGGCCCCGAAGGACCCCGGGAGCAGCGTGGGGAGCCATGGGCTGACAAGGTACAAACAATGGCACAGCAGGCGAAGGCCGGGGGTAACCGATTGAGGGGAAAGTGCTATATTGGCCCTCGTGCTGGCAGGTGCCGCACCTTTACCCTGGTTTTGGCTATGCGAGCGTATGTGATCGAAGGAATAGGCGCATTTTTTCTGGTACTGGTCTACGGGATGGCGTATGCGGCCCTGGCGCCGCTGGCGGCGCTGGCGATCGGAGCCAGCCTGATGGCGCTGGTCTACGTGGCCGCCCCGCTATCGGGCGGGCATTTCAATCCGGCGATTACGCTGGCGGCCCGGATCCGGGGGTGGGTGAGCTGGCGGCAAGTCGGCGGTTATCTGCTGGCGCAGCTACTGGGGAGTCTGGCGGCCGCGGCCCTGGTGCCGCTGCTGGTGTTGGATGCAGCCTTCGTGTATGTGGTGACGCCCGATGCGGTCGTTCCCATGCTTCAAGCCCTGCTGGTGGAGCTGCTCTTTAGCTATTTCCTGGCCTTGGTGATGCTGCTGCTGAGCGGCGGACCGGGCTTGCGTGGACATGCCGCTCTGGGGTTGGCCGTGGGCCTGGTATATATGACGGCCTTGCTGGTGGGCAAAAATGTCTCCGGTGGAGCGTTTAACCCGTTGGTCGGGTTGAGCCCCAATCTGCTGGAGCAGGTGTTTGCTCCCATGTGGGTATATGCCGCCGGGCCATTGCTGGGAGGCGCATTGGCCGGCTTCACCGTCAATTATCTGCGGCGGGCAGAACAGCCCGCCGCAACGGTTTCATCGACTTCTTCCGAATCATCATGATCCAGGTAGGCATTATCGGGGGCGCTGGCTACACTGCCGGTGAACTCATTCGCATCTTGCTCAGACATCCCGGGGCCCGGCTGGCCTGGGTTCATAGTCGTAGTCAGGCGGGGGAACCCCTGGCCGCGGTACACCAGGATCTGGTGGGTGAGACGGAGCTGTGC
>RFHL01000120.1 GCA_003696875.1 Bacteroidota bacterium
ATACCCACCCATCCCTTTTGACGGGAAGTGAAACAAACAAAAAAAAACTCTCACATCGAAAACAAACGAAACCAATCAGGTAGGGTAAGCGATGGGTTGCGGCGAAAGCAAGACGAAGGAACGGGACCTGCGGAACATCAGCAAGAACCAGCGGGCGTGCCACTACTGCCACCAGACCATGGCGGGCAGCATCCTCAGCGAGCACACCGTCAAGTGCCCTGACAGGCCCGTGACCTGCTGGCACTCGTGGTGCCGTAAAGTGGTCCGCCAGGCAGAGCTCCGTGCCCACATGGACACGTGCGCGAAGCAGCAGCGGGGAAACTGCCCCAAGTGCGGAGAGAGCGTCTTGATCCTTGACATGGACTTTCATCGGGACAAGTGCTCCACGGTGCAGTGTCACTACTGCCCGGAGAATGTCATTCCCAGGATTCTCAAATATTGCCCTGTACAGACTGTGGGAAAGCTCAAGTACACGGTTGGCCCCTTCGCGAAGGCGGCGCTTCGCGAGCGGTTCTACACCTCTTCCCCTGGTCAGGTGAGCCTCGCGCCCAGCCCCAAGCAGAACTCGCACCATAACCCCAGTCCCACGAGCGGGGTGACACCGACGAGCCAGAACCCTGCCACCCCCACGGCCCAAGGCTTGGAGTTGTCGATAGAAAATCGGCAGTTCCAAGTGGCGATGATTCAGCACCTGTGGCGGTGGACGAGGGCCCGCACCGTCCTTGAGGATCTCTTGTTCCGGATCGTGTACCGCGAGCTGGACTCGAGGCGAGAGACTTTCTCCATCTTCCGCTCGGATCTGAGCCTCCCTGGTGGGCAAGAAAAGGACTCGAAACCTCATAGCCCCGCGAAGAAGAATCGGGAGCGTACTAGGTCGACGGCGCCGGTGCAAGCCGTTGCTGGTGATCCGGACCACTACTTCCCTCAGCATAGGGACGAGCCGATCACACAAGAAATTGTTGCCAGGGTGTTGGACGACTACACCCGCGACGTGCCACTCCCTTACTTTGCGGTGTGGCGGATCTTGGAAGAGGCGCACCAGGTCCTAACCACGCATCCCAACGTCACGCGGCTGCAGCCCCCCGCGGGCGCAGCGATGGTCGACGGGCGGTGGCAGCAAGGCGGGCAGGTTGTGATTGTGGGCGATTTGCACGGGCAGCTGGCCGACCTCTTGCACATCCTGAACGAAAACCCATGGCCCAGCAGCCGTTCCATCTACGTTTTTAACGGCGATTTTGTAGATCGTGGGGAGAAGTCCGTTGAGGTGTTGATGATTGTTCTTCTCCTGCAAATCGTGTTCCCAAGGTACGTGGCGCTGAATCGGGGCAACCACGAGTGCGACTACA
>RFHL01001332.1 GCA_003696875.1 Bacteroidota bacterium
AAGGGGCGCTTAGCGCCCCGGGCGATGATCTGCGCCAGGGTCGTCTTGCCCACCCCCGGCGGTCCCCAAAAGATCATGGAGGGGATGCGCCGGCTCTGGATCGCCCGCATGAAGGGGCTGTCTGGGTAGAGGATGTGTGTTTGGCCGATCACGTCCTCCAGGCGTTGCGGCCGCATGCGCTCCGGCAGAGGTGCGTGGGCGTTGGGGCGTTCCGGGGCCGGTGGATTCGGATCAAAGAGGTCCATAGGCGGGGCTTTTCACAAAGATAAGTAAGGCCCGGGAACCGGCATGGTCAGCCATACTGCTTCCGCATATGTGCCACCGAGGCGGCAATCAACTCCCGCAGGACAGACTCGTCCACTTGCTCCAGGCGGTTGATATAGAGGCAGGACTTGCCCTTCTTGTGCTTGCCCAGTTTCGCAATCAAGGCCTCGTAGCCATCGAAACCACTCATGATGTAGACACTCATACTGGCTTTGCGGGGCGAGAAGCCCGTCAGCATCCAGTCGCCGGTGCGCCCGCTGGCATAGCGGTAGGTATAGGTGCCAAAGCCCACGATGCTGTCGCCCCACATGCGGGCAGGCTCGCCGGTGATTTCTTCCATTATGGCCAGGAGCCGATACGCATCCTGCCGGCGCCGGTCGTTTTCGACCTGCTCGATGAAGGCCTTGACATCGCCGTCATGGGCGGTGGTTTTGAGATCAGACATAGACATATAGTGTTTGAGGTGAAACAACACACGGCTGCGGAGCGAACCCCTTTTCCTCAGGGTCCCGCACCAGAAAGCTCGAACTACAACGAGGCTGCCAGTCTCGCGCCTTGATTGATGGCCCGCTTGGCGTCGAGTTCGCGGGCCTCCTCGGCCCCGCCGATGCGGTACACTTCAGGATGTCCCTGGGCTTGCAGGGCATCGGCCAGGGTGTGCAGGGGCTCCTGTCCGGCACAGATGATGACATGGTCCACGTCCAGCACCTGAGGCTCGTCCAGTACCCGGATGTGAAAGCCCGCGTCGTCGACGCGCTCGTAGGTCACATTGGCCAGCATGTTTACGGCTTTCATCTTCAGGCTGGCCCGGTGGGCCCAACCGGTGGTTTTGCCGAGGTCTTTGCCGTGCTTGCCCGGCGAGCGCTTGAGCAGCCAGATGTCCCGGGGCGAAGGGGCTGGCTTGGGGGCGGTAAGTGCCCCCCCCTGGGCATATCCCATATCGACGCCCCATTCCTGCATGTAAGTCGCCGTATCCAGACTGGGCAAAGGGGCCTCGTGGCCATGAGAGAGAAATTCCGCCACATCAAAGCCAATGCCGCCGGCGCCTACAATTGCCACCCGTTTGCCGACCGGCTTTTGATGCAGCAGGACGTCGAGGTAGCTCAATACTTTCGGGTGATCACTCCCGGGAAAGTCCACCGCCCGGGGGGTAACGCCCGTGGCGACCACTACCGCGTCGAAGCCTATCAGGTCGCCCGCTGCTACGCGGGTGTTGAGGTGCAGGTGCACCCCGTGTAGCTCGATTTGCCGGCCAAAGTAGCGCAGCGTCTCGGCAAACTCCTCTTTGCCGGGGATGCGCTTGGCCATGTTGAACTGCCCCCCTATCTCGGCATTCGCCTCGAAGAGATGCACCTCATGCCCCCGCTCGGCGGCGATGGTCGCCGCTGCCAGCCCCGCCGGCCCCGCTCCGACCACCGCGATCCTGCGCGGAGAGCCGGTCGGGAGATAATTTAGCTCCGTCTCGTGGCAGGCCCGGGGGTTGACCAGACAAGAGCAGATCTGCATGGAAAAGGTATGATCCAGGCAAGCCTGGTTGCAGCCGATGCAGGTATTGATTTCATCGGCGCGATCCTCCATAGCCTTGAGCACCAGATCGCTATCGGCCAGGAAGGGCCGCGCCATCGAGACCATATCAGCATGACCGTCAGCCAGGATCGCCTCGGCGGTGTCGGGCATGTTGATGCGGTTGACAGTCACGAGTGGAATCTTGACCGCGCCCATCAGGCGCTTGGTCACCCAGCTGAAGCCCCCCCTCGGCACCCGCGTGGCAATGGTGGGGACGCGGGCCTCGTGCCAGCCGATACCGGTATTGATGATGGTCGCGCCAGCGGCCTCAATGCCTTGCGCGAGATTCACCACTTCCTCCCAGGTACTACCATCGTCTACCAAATCCAGCATAGAGAGGCGGTAGATGATGATGAAATCCCGGCCTACGGCCTCGCGGATGCCCCGCACGATGGCAAGGGGAAAGCGGATGCGGTTTTCGAAGCTGCCGCCCCACTCGTCGGTGCGGTGGTTGGTGCGGGAGACAATGAACTGATTGATCAGATAGCCTTCGGAACCCATAACCTCGACACCGTCATAGCCCGCTTCCTGCGCGCGTAGCGCGCATTGCACGTAGTCAGCCACCGTCTGATGCACCTCTTCGGTGCTCAGTTCCCGAGGTTTGAGAAAATTGATCGGAGCTTGAATCGCGGAGGGCGCGACGATCTTGCGGTGGTAGCCATAGCGGCCGCTATGGAGGATTTGCATACAGATTTTCCCCCCTTCCTGATGGACGGCTTCGGTGATAAGGCGGTGCTCGGCCACCTCCTCGGCCGTGCGCAGCATGGCCGAGCCCGGGCCTACTTGTCCGGCTTCATTGGGGGCGATGCCGCCCGTCACGATGAGTCCCACTTGTCCACGGGCGCGCTCGGCATAGAAAGCCGCCGCCCGCTCGAAGCCGTTTTCGGCTTCTTCCAGCATGGTGTGCATCGAGCCCATCAGGACCCGGTTTTTCAAAGTCGTAAAGCCCAGATCCAGGGGAGCGAGTAGGTGAGGATAAGGCATAGATAATTGGTAGTCAGAGACAAAATAAAAGCCGATCTGCGGCAGCAAGGGCTGCCCGACCAGGTAGTGAAGGGCGCAACCCTTAAAGATAGGGAGAATAGGGCAGATTCGGCCAACATCATGGCCTCCCTTTTCATGAATATCCCAACCACGGGATTGCAAAGGGGCGTCCGGGACTGTAACTTGCGGGATCATATGCGCGCCAGACCGGTGCGGCTCACCTGTGTTTAACTTTTCTCTCATGGCCAAGCAGACGACCCTCTACCCGATCCACGCCCAGCTCGGGGCCAAGCTCATCCCCTTTGCCGGCTACGATATGCCCGTGCGCTACCAGAGCGACAAGCAGGAGCACCTCGCGGTGCGCGAGCGCGTAGGGGTCTTTGATGTGTCTCACATGGGTGAGTTTATCATCCGGGGGCCGAAGGCGCTGGACCTGATCCAGCAGGTCACCTCCAACGACGCCAGCAAACTGCCGGCTGGAAAGGCGCAATACTCCTGTCTCCCCAACCACGAAGGGGGCATTGTGGACGACGTAATCGTCTATCACATCCGGGACGATCAGTACATGATCGTCGCCAATGCGGCCAACATCCAAAAGGACTGGGACTGGATCTCGGCCAGCAACCAACGCATCGGAGCTGAGATGATCGACATCTCCGAGAAGACCTCGCTCATCGCGGTTTCAGGGCCTAAGGCGGATGCTACGCTCCAAAAACTGGCCCCCGAGGGCCTGGATCTTGCCGCTTTTGGTACCTACCAATGCTGGAAAGGCACCTTCAATGGCGCAGAAAAATCCCTGATTGCCACCACAGGCTACACGGGGGAGCGCACCTTCGAGGTCTTTGTCTGGAACGAATATGCCGAGCAGATGTGGCACGACATCATGGCTGCCGGTGAGGAATTTGGCATCGAGCCCTGCGGGCTCGGGGCGCGTGACACCCTGCGGCTGGAGATGGGCTATATGCTCTATGGCAACGACATCAACGACACCACCTCCCCGCTGGAGGCGGGGCTGGGCTGGATTACCAAGCTGAAAAAAGGACCCTTCAATGGCTCTGAAGCCATTGCCAAGCTGAAAACGGAAGGCTTGCAGCGCAAGCTCGTGGCCTTTAAACTCAAAACGCGGGGCATCCCGCGCAGTGGGTATGAGATCGCCAAGGATGGCCAGGTGATTGGCACCGTGACCTCCGGGAGCCTCAGCCCTGTGCTCAATGAGGGCGTAGGGATGGGCTATGTACCCGTCGAACACAGTGCCGTCGGCACCGAACTGGAGATCCGTATCCGCAACAAGCCCGTTCCAGCCGAGGTGGTACGGCCGCCTTTTATCCCGCGATAAGCCCATTCCTCCAGTAGACCTATTTCCCTACTTGGGGAAAAGTTGTGGATATCGAGTGGAAAAGGAGGGGATTGCGGCACTTCACTCCCCGGGGCTCAGCATGTGTGTGGAAAGAAATGTGGAAAAACGCGGGATAACTATCGGTCATGATGCCTTGGCCACAAGGCGCTTATTAAGTCATTTAGATAGACATGCACGTTCCTGAGGAATTGCAAACCCTCCTGGCCCACTATCCGGTCGTGACACCCCTCATCGTTCGATGGGGAGAAATGGACCTCAACGACCATGTCAACAATGTCGCTTACCTGCGCTGGGTGGAGGAGGGACGGATGGACTACCTGGGTAGGATCGACTTTGACGACTTTTCCGGCCGGCAGCCGGCTCCGATCCTCGCGGAGAGCCATTGCAAATACATCATTCCCCTCACCTATCCCGACACCGTTTATATCGGCACCCGGGTACGGGAACTGGGTGCAGACCGCTTTGTGCTGGAAACCGCCATCGTGAGTGCGCGTCACAAGCGATTGGCGGCAGTGGCAGATGCCCTGATGGTGGTCTATGATTACCGGGAGCGCAAAAAGATAGACGCGACGGCTTCGCTGGTCGAAGCGATCAGTCGCCTGGAAGGGGGCCAACCTGGCGGGCTCCGGACCGCCGGGGGACCGCGCCTGCGGCCTTTGCCGCTGGAGCAGTATCCCGTGCGTATTCAGATCCCTACGCAATGGGCGCATCTGGACGCGGCCGGTCATGTCAACAATACCCACCACCTGCGCTGGGGTGAGAGTGGCCGTGTGGCCTATCTGCTGGCCCTGGAGCCGGACGGTTGGCCACAGGAGGGGCAGACCATCGGTCCCATTCTGGCCAAGTTGCATACCCGCTATTTTGCGCCGGTGCACTTTCCCGATACGGTAGAGGTCGGGACCCGATGTACAGATTTTGCGGAAGGGCGCTTCGCCATGGAGAGTGTGCTGGTGAGCGCAAAAAGCGGCCGCCCTGCCGCGCTGGTACGCGGCGAGATCGTGTATTATGATTATCAAAAACTCGTGAAAGCCCCGTTGCCCGAAGGGTATGTCGAGCGGGTACATGCTTTCGAGGCGGCATGCCTTGCGGGAGCATGAAGCCGGGCCACGCCGGCCGGCTTAGCGCCGCACATTCCACAAAAAAATCACCAGGAAGATTAGGGTCAATACTCCGTGCAGCACCACGATGGGGAGGGAACTAAGGCCTGCAAACACATTGAGGAGAAAGGTGATGGTCAGGCCCAGGTGAAAGGCGGCGAGGGTGCCGGCACCCACGAATCGCAGGTCTCCATTGATGGGACGCATCATCATCAGACCGGAAAGCAGAGCTACCGATAGGGCGGCAAAGCCTGCCCCTCGGGCCAGGGAAAAGGCGATGGCTTCCCCGTCTCCTGCCGTCTCCAGGACGGGCATCAGGAGTTGGGGCACCACCAGGAGGATGACGCCAATGGCGAGTTCAATGATCGTATGAATCAGAAGCAGGATTTTCATGCGAGGAGCGTTGGGAGGTTTCCCTATAAATACGCAGAATCTGCGCAATCCTGCAAATCCCTATTTCCGGAGTGGAGCCGCCGCTCGGGCGGCCGACAGCGCCTGCCCAAACCAGCAAAATTCCTCCAGGAAGCGATCTGCCTGCTGGGCGAGGTCCTCATTGGCAGGCTGGTAATCCGGCCCGAAGGCCTCCCGCACAAAGGGGACCAGCAGCTTGAGCGGCATGGGGTAGGCCCCGAGCGACAAGATCAGCTGTTGCATCTGGATGGAACCATTGATCCCGCCCATGCGGCCCGAACCCGTACTGACCACGCCGATCGGTTTGCGATGAAATTCCTTCCAATAGTGGTCCACCGCGTTTTTGAGGGCACCGGTGTAGCTGCCGTGGTATTCGGGCGAAATAAAGAGCATGGCATCAGCCGCGGCGAGTTCCCGGCCCAGCTTGATCAGGGCAGGATCCGGGGTTTCCTGATGCTGCCAGCGGTCTGAAAAGACCGGCAGATCATATTCGCGCAGGTCCAGCAGGGCAGCGGACACGCCCGGCCGGGCCGAGAGACGCGCTTGCAGGTAGTGAGCTACTCGATGAGAGTGTCGCCCCTCCCGCACACTTCCAAGAAGGATAGCTATATGCATGGCCTCTCAACCCCTCAAAAAGCGGAATGTTTGGGGAATCAGGCAACCGCAGAATTGAATCTTCGAAAAATCCTTTGTCCACTGGGGGATAATTTCTATCTTTGCCGTTCCGAAAAATTATCGTTGAACATCCCCACTTCGGTCTGTCTTTGGCAGCGAAAGGGATCATACAGATACTCAATAAATTATGAAGCGTACGTTTCAACCCAGCAACAGAAAGCGCCGTAACAAGCATGGTTTCCGCGCTCGTTCCGCCTCGGTAGGAGGCCGCAAGGTGCTGGCTGCTCGCCGGGCCAAAGGTCGTCACAAGCTGACGGTAAGCGACGAAGGTCGTCCGAAGCAGCGCTAAACCGGTGACCCCTCCGGTTCCCGATTCCTATCGATTTCCCAAAGCCGGGCGCTTATGCAACCGGCGCGCGTTCGAATACCTATTTGAGCACGGCTCCGCCATTCGCGTGGGCGTGCTCAAGTTTTTTTTTGTGCCCAATCCACCGGCAGAGCTGTGTCCTGAGCCCCTGATGGTGGCCTTTTCTGCCCCCAAGCGCATGTTTCGCCGGGCGGTGGATCGCAACCATCTCAAGCGACGCATGCGCGAGGCCTACCGCCTCCACCGCCACCTGCTCACGGCAGAGCTGCATAACCGTGAGCAGCGGATGCTGCTGCTCATCACCTTTCAGCGGCGGCAGCGGGTCCCCTACGTTGCTATTGCGGCCGATATGGTCCGTGGATTTCATATCCTCAAGCGAAGAGCCATCAGCACCCGCCCGGCCGCTGACGAGGACGTATGAGCCATTGCTCCAGCCTTGCTTGTGGTATAGGGAAAAATGCGTATTTTCCTACCGGGAAAACTTCCAAACGGCTTTTTCAGTCTACCTTATTGGCGCCGGTCCTTACGTCTGTTGGGGTGAGGCATTTTTTGCCGCATATTCCGTGAGCAGATCATGTATCTTGTGCCTGATGCCCCAGGTACGTGGCCGGGGTGAATCATTTGCCTGAATCGAATGAAATTCTCACGAGCAACCTTCTGGGCCCTGGTGATCCTGATCCCATTTAGTTTTGGGTTCATCACCAGCGTTACCGACAACTTCTTCGAAATATCGAAGAATCTAGACATTTTCGGTCATCTGTATCGGGAGATCAATTCCACCTACGTGGAGGATACTGACCCCGAACAGTTGATGCGGACTGGTATTGATGCGATGCTGCAATCCCTGGACCCCTACACCAACTTTATCTCGGAAGGGGAAGCTGAGGACCTTCGCTTTCTGAGCACCGGGCAGTATGCCGGGGTGGGGGCGGTCGTCGGGCGACAGGGAGACCGCATTCTGATCATGGAGCCTTACCGGGGCTATCCGGCCGACGAGGCAGGTCTGCAAGCGGGAGACGAGATCGTCGGGATCGACGGCAAGCCGGTGTCGGGGGCAGATATGGAAGTGGGAGAAGTGCGAGATCGCTTGCGCGGCAAAGTAGGGACAGACCTTTCTCTGACGATTCGGCAAGCCGATGGCACCCTCAGAGAGGTGGCTCTGACCCGGGCCCGGATCAAGGTGGACAATGTGCCCTACTACGGCATGGTGGATGAACATGTAGGCTATGTCAAGCTGACCGGCTTCACCCAGGATGCCGGGCAAGAGCTGGAAAAGGCCATTCGTGACCTGCGCCAAGAGCAGCCAGACCTTCAGGGCCTTGTCCTGGATTTGCGCAACAATCCCGGAGGCCGCCTTGATGAGGCGGTACGTATCGCCAATACCTTTATCCCTCAGGGCGAAGTCATCGTGGAAACCCACGGTCGCATGGATGCCTCGCATCGTGTGCATCGGGCCCAGCGGGCAGCAGTAGAGGAAACCCTGCCACTTGTGGTACTCATCAACCAGGGGAGCGCCAGCGCCTCCGAGATTGTGGCCGGGGCGATCCAGGATCTGGATCGCGGCGTGATCGTCGGCCGCCGGAGCTTCGGAAAGGGATTGGTACAGAATATTCGGCCCCTGATCTATAACACCCAGGTCAAGGTGACCACCGCCAAATATTATACCCCCAGCGGGCGCTGTATCCAGGCCATCAACTATGCTGAGCGGCATCGCGACGGCAGCGTGCACCGGATTCCGGATAGCCTGCGGACCAGCTTTCTCACCCGTAATGGCCGCACCGTCTTTGACGGGGGGGGCATAGAGCCCGATGTCGAAGTAGCCGTGCCAGAATGGCCGGCGGCAGTTGAAGCGCTGGATGTCAAGGGCCTGATCTTTGATTTTGCCACCCGGTTTGTCAACAGCCATCCCCAGCCGGCCGATGCCCGGACCTTTGCCTTGGCGGAGGAGGATTACGAGGCTTTTCTGGCCTTTGTAGCTAGCAAGCCTTTTAGTTACGAGACCCAGGCCGATCGCGAACTCCAAGAACTGAAGAAAACGGTCGCCGAAGAGGCATATAGTGACCTCCTTACCGAAGAACTTACAGCCCTGGAGGCACAACTCGCCCGCGAAAAATCCCAGGATTTAAATCGTCACAAAGAGCTGATTGTTCGCCTGCTGGAGCGGGAGATTGCCCGTCGATACTTCTACATGCCTGGCGAGATTCAGGCCGATTTTGATGAAGATCCCGAGCTAAACGAAGCCCTGCGCCTCTTGCGGTCCCCCGAGCGCTATCGCGAGATTTTGGCCGGTCGCTGATCAGAAGGGATGATCAGATATACACAGGCTGCCCGAATGGGGCAGCCTTTTTTGATACCCGTACCAGCTCTTGGCCAACCTTCTGTACCTTTAGGAGGTTATGTGTGCTCAATCGCCCCCGTCGGGTTCCAAATCTTTGTCATATGTCTGTGCGCCTCCTGGTGATGGTCTTAAGCCTGCTGATCGGAAGGCCCCTGTGGGGGCAATCCTGTGCGTGTACCGCTCCTGAAAATGCCGTAGCCGCGCTGGAGCAGGCAGATCTGGCCTTCGTGGGACGCTGCACCTTTGCCGAATCCAACTGGATCTCGGGAGGAATGAAGTATTCCTTCCAGGTCGAGCAGAGCTGGAAAAAGACCACTAGTACCCTATATATCCTCTCTACCCCCTGGGAGCAGGATTGCGGCTATACGTTTGAGCCCGGGCAGTCCTATCTGGTGTTTGTCCGGAGAAAGTTTACCCCTAAAACCTTTCAGTGCATGGGTAATCGGCCTCTGGCCGAGGCCGGTCTGGAATTGGAAGCCCTCGGGCCAGGGTTGGTCCCTGAGCCATCCGCCCTCCTTATGCCCCTGTACTGGACGCTGGGGGCGCTCGGAGTGGCGATCCTCATATTCATGGTGCTGGTCGTGCTGCGGCAGCGTAGGCGCCGGGCGGGTGTCTAACGGTCGGGGGCCTGCCCCCGCTTGAGGGTGAGCACGGTAATCTCAGGCGGGATGCCGATTCGTCCCGGGAAACCCAGGTAGCCAAAGCCCCGGTTGACATAGAGGTATTGCCCACCTTCCCGGTAAAGGCCGCCCCATTCCGGGTATACATATTGGACCGGGCTCCATTTGGCGAGCCCGGGGATTTCCACGCCAAACTGCATGCCGTGCGTGTGGCCGGAGAGGGTCAGGTCGATTTTAGGATAATCAGGTCGTACTTCTGCCTGCCAGTGACTGGGATCGTGAGACAGGAGAATGTGAACGGGCGCTTCCTCGGTCCCGGCATAGGCCTCAGACAACTTACCATATTGAGGAAAATTTGCTTTGGCGCCCCAGTTCTCTATCCCCAGCAGAGCGATCCGGGCCCCATCCCGTTGCAACCAGCGATGCTGGTTGAGGAGCAGATCCCAGCCCATAGCCCGATGTACCTCCGCCAGTCGGCGTAGGTTGTCGCGCTTGGCTTCTGGTGAAGGCCAGGCGAC
This sequence comes from Bacteroidota bacterium, assembly GCA_003696875.1. Lineage (GTDB taxonomy): Bacteria > Bacteroidota > Bacteroidia > J057 > J057 > RFHL01. Next base: position 10,138 of record RFHL01001332.1, read on the forward strand.
GTAGTCGCCATAGTCGTGGTTTCCCAGGATCGAATACACGCCCATAGGGGCCCGGATTTGAGCAAAGAGGTCCTGATAGGTCGCCATTTCGTCGGCCCGGTTATTGACCAGGTCGCCCGTGAAGCAGATCAGGTCGGCCTCCTGCCGTACGACCAACTCGATGCCTCGCTGCACGGCTTGTGGTGACCAGAAGCTTCCGGCATGGATATCCGAAAGCTGTAGCAGGCGCAAGCCGTCAAAGGCTTCAGGGAGTTCTGGCAGGTATATTGTCTCCCGCCGCACGCGGTAGTCGTGTGCGCCGCTTAGGATGCCCCAGCCGGTGGCCAGCACCGGTACCGCTGCCGCTGCCGCACCGATGCGAGAGACGATGGCCGATCGGGCAGGGTCCAGCCAGGCTGGAGGAGCCTCACCGCTGAGCGAGGCCCACAGCCAGCCGATCAGGCGGCGGGCCTCCTCAATCACCATAAAGAAAAGCATGAAGAGTTTGCCCATGAAGAGGGCAAAAACCCCGGCCAGGATAGCCATGCGCGTTTTGGGCCCCAGGCGATAGGGATCTAGCAGGTTGTAGGCCAGCAGACCCGCTACCACCAGGCCGTAGAGCCCCCACCAGAGTTGGTGAACCAACTGGCGGGTCGTGGGTGCCAGGCCCTGAGTAGCGGCGACTACCCCTTGGAAGAGGTAAAGATCCAGCAGAAAAAAGATGCCGCTCAGAACCATCACGAGGGAAAGGCGTCGGGACATGGGGAAGAAAAATCAGATTGAGGAATATGAAATAGACACCCGGGCAGGGGGGCACGTGACAAGAAGACTCAGGAATCTTGGGGTAGGGTAGTAATAAGGTGCCGCCGCAAGGCGGCGGCCTGACCGCGCAGGAGCATGTGCCCAGCAGGAAGCAGGTGCAGCCGGGCTTGCGGATGCCGTCGCAGCCAGCGGGCTACCGCCCGCGGAGGAT
>RFHL01001333.1 GCA_003696875.1 Bacteroidota bacterium
AGGCACATCTTTGTCCCTTCTTTTGTATGTTTGCCCATCCGATGATGCGACCGCTCCTCCTCCATATCGGCCTGCTGCTGCTGCTCGCCCTCACGGCGTGCAGCCTCCTGCCCGTATCCTATACCCCCGTCGCGGTCGACGGGCGCTACGCGCTCTCCCTGCCTACCTTCCTCTCCGAGACCACCGACCTCAACGACGAGGCTGCCCTGCAGGCCAAGGCCCCCTATTGGGGGCTCTTTGTCATCGGGCACCACGACCCTTGGGAGGAGCTCCGCCGCAAGCGACCTTCCGCCACCCTGCGGACTTTCTATAGCTTCCATCAGGAAAACCTCCTGCTCAACCTGGAGCAGGCCGAGACCAGCCCGCCCGACAGCCTGCGGCTCGGCGGCTTGCCCGCCCTCAGTGGCACCCTGAGCGGCCAGTTTCAGGGCGAGGAGGTCACCTACCGCCTCACCGTCATCGGCGGCGAGACCTACCTCTATCAGTTGCTCTGTTGGTACCCGCCCCGGCGAGCGGGGGAGCTCGCGCCCATTGTGGACTCCCTGCTCCACAGCTTTCGGGAGCTGCCCGAGGTTCCCTAGATCCCCCGCCGCCGGAAGAGGTAAAAGGCCCAAGCCGGTATGTCGGAGGTATAAAGGGCTTCTCCTGGGCGCCAGGGCACCATTTCAACATAGTCCCAGCCAAGCCCATGCATCAGGTTGGCCAGATCCGCTACCCCGGATACCGTCAGAAAGGATCCGTTTGCTTGCTGCAAACCGGTGCAGTTCGTGAGAGATTCTTCCCTCTCCTTCTTCCATATTCGGGAGGGGGCCTCACAGTCCTGTCCGTACGTGATGGAGATCCGCCAATCAGGCCCGGACGGGTCTTTTATCAAATCTACCTCAATGTAGGCCGCATCGATGCTGTCCAGCGGCGTTTCCCCCACCAGGAGCGTACGGGTTGGCTGCGCCCACAGGAATGAGCCGCTCAGGCTGCAGAGCAGCAGAAAAAGCGTTCGCATAGGATTTATGGTTTAGAATGACATAAACTGTCTGCTTCTATACGTATGTTTGGGCAGGGAGAGATACCATGAAAGCCGCATGCTGGAGGTTTTCTTCCGCTTCCCGCTTCGAATCATTGCGTGTTATGCAGTTAGACTTTATTCCGCTTCTTTCGGGTCTATTGCTGGGCATCGCCCTGGGCGCTGCCGGTGTTTCCCTTTGGCTCATGCGGCGCCAGCAGGCGCAGCAGACCGCGATGGCCCGGCTGGAAGCCGAGCGCGACCAGCTGCAACAGCAGCTGTCGGCTCGCGAGACCAGCCTCAGCACCCAGGCCGCCGAGCTAGCCCGCCTCACCGGGGAGCTCAGCCGCCTCCAGGCCGAGGCGGCCCACCTCCAGACCGAGCTGGACAGCCGGGGAGCGACCCTCACCCAGCTGGAGACCCGCTTTCGGGATCAGTTTGAGAACCTCACCCGCCAGTTGCTCGATCAGCACAGCCAGAAGCTCAACGAAGCCAACCAAAACCAGCTCGGCCAGCTTCTCAATCCCTTGCGGGATCGCCTGCAGCAGTTTGAGAAGCGCGTGGAGGACAGCTACCAGGCCGAGGCCCGGGAGCGGCATAGCCTCAAGCATGAGGTAGAGCGCCTTGCCCGCCTCAATGCCAGCATGGCCGAGGAGGCCCGCAATCTTACCCTCGCCCTCAAGGGCGACAACAAGGCCCAGGGCAACTGGGGTGAGCTGGTGCTCACCCGGGTGCTGGAGGCCAGCGGCCTGCAGGAGGGCCGCGAGTACACCCTGCAGGGCAAGGACCTGCAGCTGCACAACGCCGACGGGCGACGACAGCAGCCCGACGTGATCATCCATCTGCCCGAGGGCAAGCACCTCATCATCGATGCCAAGGTGTCGCTCATCGCCTACGAGCGGCTGGTAGCCGCCGAGACCCCCGAGCAGACCAGCCAGGCTCTGCAGCAGCACCTGGACTCGGTGCGCGCGCATATCCGGCAGCTCAGCGACAAACACTATGCCGGCTTGTCCGGGCTTCAGTCCCCCGACTTTGTGCTCCTGTTTATGCCCGTGGAGCCCGCCTTCCAGGCAGCCCTGCAGGCCCAGCAGGATCTCTTCTCTTTTGCCTGGACCCGCAAGATCGTGCTGGTGAGTCCTACCACCCTGCTGGCCACGCTCAAGACCGTCGCCTCGGTCTGGAAGCTGGAGCAGCAGAACCAAAACGCCGAGAAAATCGCCCAGGCCGGGGCCGATCTTTACGACAAGTTTGTCGCCTTTATCGATGACCTCAAGAAGGTGGGTACCCACCTGGAGCGGGCCCAGAGGTCGCAGGAGGACGCTCTGCGCAAGCTGCGTGACGGGCGGGGCAGTCTCACCCGCCGGGCCGAGCAACTGCGCAGCCTGGGCATCAATCCCAAAAAGGAGTTGGACAGCTGAGGACCGCGCTCCCGCAGGTGTCGTCTGCCTTTTGCAGAGGCCATCCACCTGGGCGAAGAGGTGGGTTTTTCGTGAAGTTCGAATAGGTTTCCCGCCCAATCTTCACTAAATTATGGGAATCGGTAGCGGGAAAAGCTTTTCGTCAAGTCAACGA
>RFHL01001334.1 GCA_003696875.1 Bacteroidota bacterium
CGCTGATGGTGGGCGATGATGCCCGTCGCGGTGGTTTCGCTGGTGAGGAGGAAGGTGGCGATGGGCGGCGGCGTGGCCGCCGCGATGGCGGCGATGGTGGGATCATCAATCACGCCGGGACCGCTGGGCATGGGGCCTACCAGCCCGAGGGCACTGGCTCCGTGAGCAATGGCCATACGGGCTTCTGCCTCATTGGCGATGCAGCAGATTTTTACCCGGGGCATAGGGATAGCCGTCATGCGTTTTGGGGCCAAGATAAGATTATCCCCTAGAAAAAGCAGGCCAGAAAAAGGCTCAGGCAGTGTGGGGGGCTGCCCAAGCACCCTCGGGTGCGTGTATCTCGCCGCGCTTCTGTATATTCGCCCCAAAGCAAAGACTGTGCGATTTCAAGACCTGATCGGGCAAGAGGCGGCGGTGAGCCGGGTGCAGGAGGCCATCCGGCACAACCGGCTGGCCCATGCCCTGCTGCTAACTGGCCCTGCCGGGGTGGGCAAGCTGGCCCTGGCGACCGCCATCGCCCAATATGTGAATTGTGAGCAACCCACCGGGGGCGACAGCTGCGGGCGCTGCCCGCAGTGCCTCAAGATTAGCAAAGGCTTACACCCCGACCTGCGTTACGTGTTACCTATCATCTCCAAAACCAGCGGCGGCCGCCGCTATCTCACCGCCGACTATTTCGACGAGTTTCGACAGGCGTTTTTTGCCGATCCCTACTTTGGCTTCGCCGCCTGGCAGCGCACCTTGGGCGGGGCCAATAAACAGCTCTTCATCTCGGTGCACGAGATCCGCGACCTGAAGCGGGGGGTTTACCTCAAGTCTTTTGAGGGCGCCTACAAATGCATCATCGTCTGGAATGCTGAGTACATCAATACGGAGGGCGCCAATGCCTTCCTGAAGCTGCTGGAAGAGCCGCCGGACCGTACCCTTATCCTGATGACCTGCAGCGACCCTTCGCTGCTGCTGACAACCATCAACTCGCGCTGCCAGCGTATCCCGATGCAACGAATCCCCACGGCCGATATTGAGGGCTACCTGGTGCGACGCAAGGGGGTGCCGGCCGAGCAGGC
>RFHL01001335.1 GCA_003696875.1 Bacteroidota bacterium
GTAGTAGGCATTGTACACGCTGGCCCGCCACCCCCAGGCGCGTTGTTGGGGCAGGTCGATGCGTTGTTCGATGGCGAGGTCCAGCCGGTGATAGAGCGGCAGGCGATGGGCATTGTAGCGGTCAAAAAGGTAATAGCTCCCGGTAAAGGGGTTGCCGGGCACCCGGTCCCGGGGCAATTGGATGCGGTGGCCGCTGGCCACGGCCCAGAAAGCGGTAAACTTCCAATTGGGGTGGAAGGGGAAAACCAAACCAACATTAGCCTGGTGGCGACGGTCGAAGTCATCGGGAAACCAAAGGTCCCGGTTAAGGCCCGGAAACTGGCGCTCGCTCCAGCTGAGGGTATAGTTGGCACTGAGTTCCCAGCGGGGACGCCGCACGTGGAGGTGCCATTCGAAGCCATAAGCGCGGCCTTGGCCAGGTGCCCGGAGCCGATGCTCCCAATCATTTACCCACATGACCTCGCCAGGCAGATAAGGCAACATGCTCAGGCCACGTAGCCGCTTATAAAAAGCCGTGCTGGCCAGCCGGATGCCCTCGCCCAGGCGGATATCTCCCAGCCCCAGTGATACTTGTTGGGCTTGCTGAGGCCGTAGCCGGTCGGTACTGGGTACCCAGGCGGTGTGGCTGACAAACTGCTCAGGACGCACGAGGGCATGTGGGTACTGCACGGTGTGGTCATAGGCAAGTTGCAACATGCCCCAGTTCCCGGGACGCCAACCTAGTTGGAGGCGGGGTAGCGGGTGCAGGTAGCGGGTGCGCTCGTGTTGCCATGCCGCCAGGCGCAGGCCAGCCGATACGGACCATCGGGCACTGGCTTGCCCCTGATAGCCAGCGTAGAGCGCTCCTTCCCAGGCCTGCGCCAATGCCTGGGATTGCGCTACAAAACTTTCCCGGTAGCGGGGTTGCCACACGACCTCGCGCTGCTGGATATCCCCGGGCCAGAACCCGTGCCGGGCCCATTCGCCGCCGGCTTCGAGCGTATGCCGGCGACCCAGCTGGGTTTGCAGGTGGAAGCGCCCTCCCAAACTGGCTTGGCGGTATTGGCCCTGACGCGTGCCGGCCGACACCGTATCGAGTTGAACCTCGGGCTGTAGGAAAAACAGGGAGTCGGGTGGCTGGATCAGCCTCCGGTCAAAGCTATATGTGGCCTGCTCGGAGCGGGTGCGGGTATCTACCCCATAGAGGGTCCCCTCCATGTACCACCGCGCTTTCGGGGTCCATTGATAGCGCAAGCTCCCCCCTTGGGTGCGCAACCGTTGCCAGTTATCGAGGAGGTTTGAGACGCCATTTCGCAGGTCGTGGAGGCGGTCATGGCCACCATAATACGACAAACTTAGCCGTTGGCCCGGCTTGGGGGCATAGACGTACTTGGCGTTCAGGTCGGCAAAACCCAGGTTGAGCAGGCTACGGCTCTCCCAGCGCTCGGCCCGGACCTGAGCCTCCCGCCCCAGGTTGAAGAGTTCGAGGTAGCTGCTTCGTACCGCTACCAGCAGCGAGGCCTTTTTGCCTACGGGCCCTTCTATCAAAGCCTTGGACGTGACCACGCCCAGGTCCACCTTGCCCCGCCAGCGGTGCTGATGCCCCGCCCGCACCTGTATATCGACCACCGAAGAGAGACGCCCACCATATCGCAGGGGAAATCCCGAGGCATAGAAGTCTATCTGGCTGATCGCATCGGGATTGAACACGGAGAAAAGGCTGAACAGGTGGCTACTATGGTTCAGGGGAATGCCATCAAGCAGGTAGAGGTTTTGGCCCCGGCTCCCCCCTCGGACATGAAGGTCGCTGCTCCCCTCTGCGCCCCCGCTGGCGGCAGGCAAGGTCTGAAGGGCCTTGACGAGGTCGGCTTCACCGCCCAGCGCAGGTTGGTTGCGTACCTGTGCCATGGAGAAGGTCACCCGGCCAATCATCCCTTGGGTAGCAGGGTGCGTCCCATCGATGACGACGGTATCGAGTGGGCGCGGCTGTAGCGCCAGGTGAAAGTGGGTAGCCGCCGCCGTCAGGGGCAGGTATTGCGGGAGGTAGCCCGCGTGGGTCACCCGCAGCAACCCTGTTGCTTCCGTGAGGACCACCGTGGCATAC
>RFHL01001336.1 GCA_003696875.1 Bacteroidota bacterium
GGCCAGCCGCTTTTCGCCCAACATCGCAGCAGGCAGCAGCATGGCGGTGATCGGGGCGGTGCTCACCGCCGCCACCCAAGTTACGGCCCTTGATATTACCGGCGGCGTACTCTCCGCCGCAGGGCTCCTTTTTGCGGGCGGCACCGTCGCCATCAAGCGGGGCAAAATCCTCAAAGGCTTTCATCGGGAAATCGAAAAAGGCAAGGAGGAACTCAGCCTGGCCCTGGAGGAAAAGCTGACCGGCTACATCGCCCATATCCGCAGCCGAATCGAAGGCAATTTCATCGAATTCGATGCCCTGCTGGAGAGCGAAACCCGCCACCTGACCGAATGCCAGGGACAGCACCAGCGCCTGGAGCGGCAGCTCAATCAGATCGCCAGCGAACTCGCCAGTTAACCCCCTACCCTATTTCTCTTTTTTCCGATCCTATGTCCCCCACCTACCACCGCTTTCTACTGCTCCTCAGCTTCTTTGCCCTAAGTCTTTGTCCCGTCTTTTCCCAATCCCCACATGTGCCCGGCCAACTCATCGTGATGTTTGAGCCAGGGCACGGCCCCGACCTCCTGCCCGAGCTGCGTCCGGAGCGCCAGCTCTCGGCCCGGCTGCGCATTTGGCTCATGAGCCTGCCCCCCGGAGCCGACGAAGCAACCAGTCTGAGGCAGATACGCAATCAGGCCGGGGTCATCCTGGCCCAGTACAACCACTACGTGCAGCCGCGCCAGGCGCTGCAAACGGTGCCCAATGATCCCGACTTTGGCGATCAGTGGGACATGAACAATACCGGCCAGAATGGCGGCCTCCCCGATGCCGACATCGACGCGCCCGAAGCCTGGGACTACACCACCGGCGGCCTCACGGCCGCCGGGGATACCCTCGTCGTCGCCGTCATCGACGGCGGGATCGACCTGAACCATCCCGACCTGAATCTGTGGAAAAACCACGCCGAGATCCCCGGCAACGGCCTGGATGACGACAACAATGGCTACATCGACGACTACGACGGCTGGGACGCCTACGACTCGGATGGCAGCCTGCCGGGCGACAGCCACGGCACCCACGTCTCGGGCACGGTCAGTGCCCGCGGCGACAATGGCCTCGGCGTAACTGGCGTCAACTGGCACGCCCAGGTGATGCCCATCGCCGGCTCGTCCGGCCAGGAGGCCGTCGTGGTGGAAGCCTACGCCTATGCCCTGGAGATGCGCATGCGCTACAACCAGAGCCAGGGCGCCGAAGGCGCCTTTGTGGTCGCCACCAACTCCTCCTTCGGAGTGGACTTTGGCCAGCCGGCCAACTTTCCCATCTGGTGCGCCATGTATGACTCCCTCGGCGCGGCGGGCATCCTCTCCGCCGCCGCCACCATGAACAACAATTCGGATGTGGACCAAACCGGCGACGTACCCACCGCCTGCGCCTCGCCCTACATGATCTCGGTGACCAATACCACCCGGCAGGATCTCCGGAACAATGGGGCTGCTTTTGGCCTCACGACCATTGATCTGGGCGCTCCCGGCACCCAGATCCTCTCTACCCTGCCCAATGGCAACTTTGGCAACCTCACCGGCACCTCCATGGCCACACCCCACGTCGCGGGGGCGGTGGCATTATTGCTCTCCTACCCGTGTCCCGGCCTCATTCAACAATATAAAAGCGACCCGGCCGGCACCGCCTTGCTGATCCGGGACTATCTGTTTGATGGAACCGACAGCCTCCCGGCCCTCACCGGCAGCACCGTTACCGGGGGCCGCCTCAACCTCCACCAAAGCATGTTGCTGATTGAGCA
>RFHL01001337.1 GCA_003696875.1 Bacteroidota bacterium
CTATCGATAGCCTGCAGCACCAGGCTTCCCCGGTTTTTTACCTCCTCTACCGGATAGTATGGCTGCAAATCGGGCAGATCAATCAGGGATTGCAGCAAGGCCTGGACCCGCTGCGTTTCGTCGCAAGGGGCAGCCTGGAGAGCTGCGGGAGTGGTGGATTCGGGGCGGTTGGTGGAGGGGGACTGGCAGGCGCCCACGCCTGTTCCGAACAGGAGGAGCAGGAGCGCCAAAAGCCCTTGGGGTATGGGGGGAATGATGGGCATGGAGTAGGAATAGAAAGAGCTTACCGGCCGCGTCTCCGCCTTCTGCGGGCGTTGTATTCTTCGATCACTTCGGAGGCATCTTCCAGGTTGTCTATGTCCCTGCCGTAGACATATTCCTCGAAGGCTTGCCCCTCTTCTCCGTGCCCTTCGGTGTAGTCCTCGCCATCCTGATCATCGCCGTAGTGGGTAAATTCGTGCAGGATGGTGCTGCCGACCAATAGAAGGGCGGCATTGGCGTCTCCGCGGCCCGCGTCCTGCAATTGCTGGACGATGTCGAGATCGATGCGCAGTTCGTCCGAGTCCGAATTGGGCGTAAATTCCCCGTTGGCCCCTTCCAGGTCGGTGACCGTTACGAGAGGGCCACTCCCCCAGGCCACATGGCCTGCCACATCTTCCCGGGACAACTGCCCATAGGAGAGCAAGCCCCGCATGATGCGGCGGTTGTTCAGGATGTCGGGCATGTTATGCTGCAGATAATAGGCGAGGCGCGGATAAGCTTCCTGGTCATCCTCTGACAGGCGAAAGCGCTGGATAGGCTGAGAGGATGCCTTCAACTGCAGGGGGGGAGGCCTCCGCGAGGCCCGCTTTTCGCTTCCCTGGCTGGAAGGCGAAACATTCGCGGGGGCTCGGAAGGAGCCCCGGGGACGGTTTTTGTGCGTGTGGGGCATGAAACGATAACTGGATAAAGGCTCAAAAGAGCCGACCAGGAAAAGAGAAGATAAGGATCTTTATCTGGACGAACAAATGCCGGGAATTCCATCAAGGGTATGGATGGGACCTGCCACCGCAGAAAATGGCATGGCGCAGATCCTCGGCTTCGCCCATATTTCGGAGGCCCCCGGTCATAGGCGGCGTCATAGCCCCTGCCCAGCAGGCCGTAGAAAAACTGGCGCAGTTCAGTCGCTGTAAGCTGGCAAGAAGAGTGCCAGGCGTCGGAAGCATCGCCTTCTATGAAGGTAAATGCCAGCCCCCAAACAAGTTACCATGATCCAGGAAAACAGGCCCTTTTTTGGGGCGGCCCCAAAACCCAAACCGCCTCATACGCTGCGTATGAGGCGGTTTGGTAAAAACTGGAAGGAAGGGGTGGAGACGGCGGGAGTCGAACCCGCGTCCGGAGAAGACAACCACAAGGCCTTCTACATGCTTAGTCGCTCTATTGTTTTCACTTCGCTCCCCGAACGACAGGAACTGCGAGTGAGGGTGCCGCTTTGTCTTGAGTCAGGCGCGCAGCGAAGCCCGACCGAAGTCTACCTGGGTGTCTGTGCCTCCACTATGGCCGGCCGGTAGACACTTCCGGACCGGGAGACAGCTAGCTGTCCTAATCTAATTAGGCAGCCAGCGCGTAGTTGTTGTCGCCAGTTATGGTTTGTAGTTGAGGATTTAAGTGGTTCAGCTACAGCCCACTGCATGCTTATACCTTGCATTTATCGACCCGTCTATACCGTGTCGTCCCCAAATCAAAGAGCATGACCCGCGCAGGGTCCGGTTCCCAGATACGTAAGAAAGGCCGCCGGGGTTGCCCTGCGTGGGGCCATGACCGCAGCTTGTTTCTGAGGTGCCGTATCCGTATCGCCAAGCGCGCACAACCGGGAAACAGATTATCCCCTCTCGCTTCTCGCCTCTCGATTCTCAACTCTCACCTTACCCCACCTGACTCACCGGGATCTTGCGATCCACCTTCTTGATCAGGCCGGTCAGGACCTTGCCCGGGCCTACCTCGACAAACTCCTCAATGCCGGCGGCGATCATGTGCTCGACCGTCTGGGTCCAGCGCACGGGCGAGGTGAGCTGCTGCAGCAGGTTGTCCTTGATGGCGGTGCGATGGGTATGCGGCTGGGCGGTGACGTTTTGGTACACGGGGATGCGGGCATCTTCAAAGGCCGTAGCCTCGATGCCTTCGGCGAGTTCCACGCGAGCAGGCTCCATGAGGGGGGAGTGGAAGGCCCCGTTGACGGGGATCTCCAGCGCGCGGCGCGCGCCGCGCGCCTGGGCCAGCTCGATGGCACGGGCAATGCCCGTGCGGGTACCGGAGATGACCAGCTGTCCCTTGGTGTTGTAGTTGGCGGGCACGACGATGTCGTCGATCTCGGCGCAGAGCGCCTCGACATCAGCATCTTCCATGCCGAGGATGGCAGCCATGGTACTTTCCTGCGCGTCGCAGGCCTTCTGCATGGCATTGGCACGGATGGCCACGAGCCGCAGGCCGTCGGCAAAGCTGAGGGCCCCGGCCACAGCGAGGGCCGAAAACTCCCCGAGGGAGTGGCCGGCTACGGCCTTGGCATTCCCGGCCAGCCCGTGCACCGTAGCGGCAATCACGGAGTGGATGTAGATGGAAGGCTGGGTCACGGAGGTCCGCTTGAGGTCCTCTTCGCTGCCCTCAAACATGATCGACTGGATGTCGAAGCCCAGGATCTCGTTGGCCTGGGCCATCATGTCGCGGGCCGCCTCGTGGGCGTCGTACAGCTCCCGGGCCATGCCGGGAAATTGGGCACCTTGCCCGGGAAATACCAATGCCTTCATCGTAGGAGTTCGTTAGTCGTATCGGAGGAAAAGGGGACCGAGCGTCCCACCAGAGGATTCGTTAATTTGGGGCCAAATATAGTCCTGAC
>RFHL01001338.1 GCA_003696875.1 Bacteroidota bacterium
CGGCATAGCCGGGGCCATCCGGGCACCTAGCACCCCGCAAGCCATCGCCGCAGATGTGCAGATTTTTTGGCATTTTTGAGCGCCGCTTCGGCCTTGCCCATGAAACGAATTCTCTATCCAGCGCTATTGCTCCTTCTGGCCCTCGGCTGCCAGGAGGCTCCTCATCACGTCACCACGGCTTTTTACCACTGGAAGACGCGCTGCGCCCCCAGCCCCTATGAGCGGGCCTATCTCGACAGCCTGGCGGTAGACCGCCTCTACGTCCGCTTTTTTGACGTCGACTGGAACGCCGCCCGGGGCGAGGCGGTGCCCCTGGCCAGCGTGCGTCTCGATAGCGCGGCCCTGCAGGGGCTGGAGATCGTGCCTACGGTCTACCTCACCAACCGTACCCTGACCCACATCGCCGAGGAGGAGGTCCCCACCCTGGCCGAGCGTATCCTGAGTCGTATTCGGGGCCTTGCGGGCACCCTCCCCTATGCCGAGGTACAACTCGACTGCGACTGGTCGGCCCACAGCCGGGACCGCTTTTTCCGGCTGGCCGACGCCCTCCGCGCCGCCCTCGCCGAGGAGGGCGTGAGCCTTTCGGCCACCATCCGCCTACATCAGGTGCGCTACTTCGAGCAGACCGGCATCCCGCCGGTCGATCGGGGCATGCTCATGTTTTACAACATGGGCGAGGTCCGCGCCCCTGACACCGACAACTCCATTCTGGACCTCTCCACCGCGGCCCCCTACCTGGACAAAGCCAGGCAATATCCTCTGCCGCTGGACCTGGCGCTGCCCGTTTTTTCCTGGGGCGTGGTGCTGCGTGACAGCCTCGCCGTGCATCTGATGAGCACCTTGCGTCTGGAGCAACTCAATGATCCAGAGCGTTTTGCCCCGCTCGACAGCCAGCGGGTGCAGGTGCGTCATAGTACCTACCTCAATGGCTACTACCTCTACCAGGGCGACATCATCCGCTGGGAGAGCGTGCGCCCGGACGCCCTCGATGAGGCCGCCCACTGGCTGGCCGACAATCTGCCCTACGACAGCCTGCGGGTGACCTTTTATCACCTGGATTCCGCTCTCAGCCGCCGCTTCCCGGCGGCGCGGCTGCAGGAGATGATTGAGGCCTTTCGGTAGCCCGGCACCAAGACGGAAATTCCCCAAAAGTCTTTATCTTAAAAGTCTGGCTTCCCCTTTTCCCGAATCCCTCCCCCC
>RFHL01001339.1 GCA_003696875.1 Bacteroidota bacterium
GCGGCCCAGGCCGGCGGGCCAGCTCGGCCGCCACGGGGCCGTAGTGGGTGTAGAGGGTATGGGGCGGCTTTTGCAGCCGCAGCGTCACCCGGGTGATGAGGTAGCGGCCGCGGGCTTCGCGCTTGAAGAGGCTGTCGCGGTAGCCAAAGCGACAGGCAGTGCGGTCGAAGGTGTGGCTTTCGCCGGTGTGGAGGTCGAGGGCTTCGAGCTTGTCGAAGACGTCCTTGAGTTCGACGCCGTAGGCGCCGATGTTCTGAATGGGGGCGGCGCCGACCGACCCGGGAATCAGAGAGAGGTTTTCGATGCCGCCCCAGTCTTGGGCCAGGCAGTACTGGACCAGGCCGTGCCAACTCTCACCGGCGCCTACCCGCAGCCATACGTGGGTGTCGTCCTCCCGGACGACTTTTTTGCCCAGGATTTGGTTGTGCAGGACCAGGCCCGGATAGTCGCCCGTGAAGAGCATGTTGCTGCCGCCGCCCAGGATGAGCAGCGGCGGGCGGTGGTGGAGGGTGTCGACGACAAAGGCGCGGCCCTCACCTTCGTTTTGTATGCTCAGCCACCACCTGGCTGTAACATCCAGCCCAAAGGTATGATGGTGGCGTAGGGAAACCTGGGTGCGGAGGGGAGGATACATAGGGGATGGGCGAAAAGGTATATAGCTTTATTTTATGGAAAAATGCAAAGATAGGGAGGCCAGGGTGGGTTTTTTTGCGCGAAATCCAAAAGTGTTTTTTCGGATAGGAATCTTTGGTGGTTTTTATAGGGGCGCAATAGGAAGTGTTGGAAATGGGTAAAACGAGGGGGAAGAAAAGTACGTTCTTTTTATGGGCCTTCTTTCTCCGCCCCGGTGTGCATTTTCCGCTTATGCCACGTAACCAAGTGATGCGCTATACCTTTTTATCTACCTTGCCCGGCGAGACTGACTTTGAGCGGTTTGAATCCGTCCCCCGGGATGTATATCCCTACTACCATCGGCAGGTGGCTCAGAAGAACCAGTATAACCCTGACTACCTGCATGCGGCCATCGTCCTGGTGGGCGACGAGCAGCCTGTCGGGAGGGTCGCCGTGTACCTCAACCCCTACCTGGAGGTAGAAGGTAAGCCCGCAGCGGCGATCGGGAACTATGAGTGCATCGACTCCGACGAAGCCTCACGCTTGCTGCTGGGCAAGGCCCTGGAGGTGATCGCCGAAGCCGGAATGCACTATGTTATCGGCCCTTTCAATGGTTCGGTTTGGGACGAATATCGCTTCGTCAGTAGCCCGGCGGCTCCCAACTATTTTCTGGAGCCGTTTAATCCGCTGTACTACAATCGGCAGTTCAAAGCCTTTGGCTTTGGAGAGGCCGCGCGCTTTGTCTCGCATCTCGACCAGGATGTGCAGTCTGTAGATCCCAAGGCCGAGGCCCAACTGGCGCATTTCAAGGCCCGCGGCCTGCGTTTTCGTTCGGTAGACCTGGATCGCTACGAAGCGGAATTGCGGACGATGCATGCCTTTTGCATGGAGAACTTCAAGGGAACCTGGCTTTTTACGCCGGTCTCCTGGGAGGCTTGGCGGGCGCGCTACCTGCCGATCAAGGACTACATAGATCCGCGTTTTGTGGTCATTGCCGAAGACGAGCAGGGGGAAACGCTAGGCATCATTTATTGCCTGCGTGATTATCTCCATTATCAGGACTACTGGTTGGTATCGGTCCTGCTGGCCCGGAAACAGGATCCCGCCTGGGCGGGACTGGGGCGGGTACTCGTACACGAGATGTTTGCCCGGGTGCGGGAGGCCGGCTTTGATGCGATCATCCACGCCTTTATGCGGGAAGAGGATCTGGCCCGCCTCAAAACCACGGTCATGGGCGGAGAACACTATCGCACGTACATGCTCTATGGCATGCCCGTACCGGCCGGTTTCCGGCTGGCGCCGGAGATGCAGGAGCTGGTGGCCGCTGGCTAGCGGTCACTCGATTCTCCCCCTGAATTGTCGTACTTTGGGAGCTGTCCAGCTCCCGTTACCGACAATGACCTTTCTCACATGCGTGCTGCCCTTACCCGTCTGCTGACCGAGGATCGCAACGTCGCCGTTGTGATCAGCCTCAATGCCGTTGTCCTTTTCATGCTCTCTTTTCCGGAGTTGGAGCATAACCTCTGGTTGGAGATCCTGGATGCCTGCTTCCTCGTTTATTTCGTCCTTGAGGCCC
>RFHL01001340.1 GCA_003696875.1 Bacteroidota bacterium
AGGCTTTGGAGGCCAATCCCGATACCTTTGGGGGCGCGGTGCGCACCGCCTATCAGACTTGGGCCAGCCAGGTGGCCGCTTTTAAAGCGAGTCCGGTCGGCAGGGCCCGCCGGGATGCCCGGCGAGCCCGCGAAGCGGCCGAGGAGGTCCTCCGGACCGCCGTAGAGAAGGAGAAGGATCTGCGCCGCCGCCAGCGGGACCGCTGGCTGGAGGCCTACCATCGCGAACTGGACCTCCACCAGGAGGTACGTGACCAGCTGACCCTGGCGCGGGATGCGGCCCTAGATCAGTTTGAGCGTATGCAGCGGGCCTATGCCAAGGCCGCCGAAGAGGTTCTGGCCAGGGAGGAAACCCTGGAAAAAGCCCGGGAGGAGCTCGCCGCTGCCGAAGCAGCGGGAGAAGCGCTCGAACCCAAACTCGTCATCGTGGTGCCGGTATCGGTGAGCGGATTTGTCAACCTTCAGAATCTGGCCTTTCAACCTATGGATGGGGAGTTGGGGGGAGATACCTTGCTGGTGGTGCTACCCCAGCCGCAGGTGGATTCCGTACAGGTGCGGCTGGAGGCTACGGAAAATTATGACCTTGCCAGCCGGGTGGGGTTCTCTGTTTCGGAGGATGGCTTCTATTTTGAGATTTTCCAGCCGTTACAGGATGCGCTGGCGGAGCTTAAGGTTCAGGTTCGGGAAAAAGCCCTTGCCCGGGGGATTGAGGCGGAAACCCGCCGCTTGGCTGAGGCCTATGTGACTGACTTTGCGGGGAGCCTGGGCTATCAGGTACGCTTTGTTTCAGTGTTGCCGGCCAAGCCCCCCGGACCGGCCCCCCTTCGGTTTGAAGAGGATTCCCTTTGATTCGGGATAAAACACAAATGCCCCCGACAGTTTTTCTGTCGGGGGCATTTGTTGGGTCGCTCCTCTGAGCGGTTACTGCTTAAAGTAGAAATTGCCAGTCAGGGAAGTGGACTCCCAGGGCACCTGCTTGCCACCGGAGCGCTGCACCACCGAGGCCCGCACCCGCTTGAAGATTTCTTCGATCGTCAGGTTGGGGGTGTTGATGTGCTCCAACAGGGC
>RFHL01001341.1 GCA_003696875.1 Bacteroidota bacterium
GCCGGGCATGCTGCACCAGATGAGGGGAAACCAGCCCGCCGGGCACAGATCGAACCGTCACCGCCAGGTGGCGGTCCAGACGCGGCGTGCTGCTGAGGGAGTAGCTGCGGTAGTGGACCTCGCCCTTCAGATCCAGCCGAAAGGTGAGATACTGCCCGGCGTAGTATGAAACCCGGTCTACCGCCGGCTGATTCATGACCAGGGTCACGGCATCGGGGGTCTCCCGGATGACTTCAGCGAGGGGGAGGGTGAAGGTTCTGGTCATAGGCAAGGGGGTAACAGGCCCGGCTGTGAGGCCCTCAGGTCATGGGCAATCTAGTCGTCCGGGAGCTCATTTGCCCGAAAAGAAGATGGGTACAGAATACTTTTGGGGATGATACGCAGCAGGATAGGAAGGGTGAAAAAGGCCCCCGGGAGCAGCAGGAAAGCAAAAGCCGGAATGCTCTTCAAAATGTCGAGCAGTTGCCGGCGCACCCGCTCGCGCTCGGCCGGGCTCAGCTCTTCGCGACGAGACTTGGCCAGCAGCTGCACCAGTTCCCGGCTCTCGCGGATCTCTTGGGCAATCAGCCGCTGATTGCGGCGTACCGCCTGCTGCATGCGCCGGATCAGGCGCTCACTCACGATGCGTGAGTTGTGCTTGACTTGCAGGTAGTGGACCTGTCCCCAGTAAGCCACCACAAAGCGCTCAATGGCCTCCATACTCGCCCGGAGGTCCTGTTCCTGCAGATCGAGTTTGTCGGTCAGCTGGCGCAAAAAGAGGCGCTCCGCCTCGGAGATGTGTCGATTGGCCCAAGTGGTGAGGATGGCGAGCTCCAGATAGTACTTCTTCAGCAGCCACGACCGCACCGGGTGCAGGTCGATGGTCTCCAGCGAAATGTCGGCCTGCAGAAAGCCGGCCGCTTCCCGCTTCTTGTCACCGGGCAGATTGGCCGAGTGGAGAAAGTAGTTGAAGAGCTCCCGCTCTACCGCTTCCACCTCGCCGTCCGACTGGGCGGCGGCGGCGATCACCCGCAGGATGTTCATCCGCAGGCCCTCCCGCTCTGCTTGCAGGATGTCCGGGGTGTAGAGACTGGGCTCATTTTGCCATTGGGCGAAGAGGGCCAGGTCAAAAAACACCAGACTGTTGTGAAAGAAGGTCGTCCAGAAGTTGCGCCAATCGTAGCGGATCTGTATCCGGTGATCCAGAAAGTACTCGATCTGGTCGGTCAGGTTCTGGCTCCGCCCAAAGAGTGTGCGCGGGCTCTTGCCGTAGAGTTGATGGTTTTCGGTATAGAAATGCCGGATATCTTTCAGGCTGCGATCCAGAATGAGGCGTGGCTCCTGGGTGTCCGGGAAATGATGGTACAGCCCGCTGGTGAGATAGCTCTCGGCCAGTAGGATCTTGATTTTGTCCCGCTCGGACCATTCCTCTACGGTCGGGTAGGTCTCCGCCGAGACAAAGGCCACCGGATGCCCGTACATGAGCCCCGTAGGCTGGATCTGCTGATACAGAAAATGGTAGCTGCTCGGGGCGGCGGCCATGTCGGCCAGGGAGGCCGGGGGCGTGCCCGCCCGCCACAGGCGGCGGCGGTACGCCAGAAATTTCTTTAGCCAGCCGCGTTCATCCGGGTTCATAGGAGTTCAGGCCTTTCCCCTCAAAGGTAGCCAAATTCCCTCAGGCTGTCAGCCGCAGGCCCCAAAAAAAACCTTTCTCGCAGGGAAAAAGGGGTTTTTGGGGGGAGACCGATTCGATCTTCGACCTATTCGATAGGAATATCCCGGGGGGGATCGTCCGATGGACTTTTTTCTGAAAACCACTCTTCGCCCAGGCTGCGGCCGAGGTTGGCTCCGCCGATGGAGCCCAGTACGCTCATCATGTAGCCCATCAGGGCTCCGGCTCCTGTACCCAGTCCTGGAATGACAGAGCCGAGGACGGCACCGGCTGTCGCCCCGGCAATGGCCCCACCGGTGCTGCCGGCATTTTCGGTGGTTTTAACCTTATAGGCTTTGGGGTCGAGTTCTCCTTTGTAGTATTTGTAGGTATGGGTCCCCTGATCCACCAGTCCAAACGCCACGGAGGTGAGCACGTTGTAGCGGGTAAAGCGACGAACTACCGCCTCACCCCATCGCTTCGCGATGGCTCGCTTGGCGCCCTCGCTCAGCACCAGTGCGGCTCCGGTGCGGGTACCGCCTTTCAGCGCAGCCTCAGAGGCCTTGCTCACCATGCGGTAGGTAAATTGCTTTTCGTCAATCTTGCCTTCTTTGAAAGCCTGAAAATGGGCGCTGCCTTCCTGTGCCATGCTGTTGATGCCCGACCCGATCGCGTCAACAAAGGCGCGCAGGACGATGTCGGCCCCGATAGGGAGCGTCTCGGGCAGGTCAGGCAGGTCTTGTCCTTCCCACTCAATCGGGATGTGGCGGGTGAGGGATTTTGAGGGCGAAGAAGGCGTGCGCGAGGACATAGGCAAAAGGGTTTTCATGAAGGAATCCCCCAAAGGGGAAGCTTTCAGTAGTACGAAGATACGTGCCGGGGGGTTGGCAGGCAAGGCGAGGCCTACTGCCGCAGCTTGTGGATCTCCCGGGCGGCTTCGCCGCCGATATGGAAGCCCAGGGCCCGGTACGCCTCAAACTGGGCATCGTCAAAGTACTGATCCGCAGTGGATTGGTGTGGAAAGTCCGGGAACATCTTGTGGTAGTTGTACACATTAACCGGCAGGGGCTCGTGGCTCAGCGAGCTCTTCATGTAAATAAGCAAGCCTTTGGTTCCGTCTGGATAGCCGATGTGGCCGATGGCCACACTGCGGGGACTGAGATGGATATGCTTCTCGTCGGCCTCGGCGGGCATCAGGTCGCGCAGGTCGATCCGGATGTCGATGTTTTCCTCGATGTTGGCCATGCGCACCGCGTGGTTGAAGGAGGCAAAGGAAAAGGCATTGTCCTGCTCAAAGTCGCCGACGATGATGTAGCGGCAGCGCCGCCGCAGCAGCGGCAGCAGGCCCAGGTTGTCGCCGGTGTGGCCGCCATCCGAGACGTTGACCAACCGGGTGCTGGCGTTGGAACTGCCCAGCAACTCCTTGAGGAGGTAGAAGGGCCAGAAGGTGAAGCGCCACTGAGGGTTGTAGACCATGAGCTGGCCTGTCGGGTCATCGGGCTTGGGCCGCCAGCCCTCCAGCCGCAGGCGCAGCCGCTCGGCCCGGGATGTAACTTTCCGGCCCTGGCACATGGGGCGATAATACCAGGGATTTTCGATCCAGTAGCCCAGCCGCAGATTGAGCAGGGTGGTCAGGAAGGATTGGGCAAAAAAGGTGGAGAAGCCCATACCGGAGCTTACGGCGGCGGCCGAGATGGTCATGGCCCGGGCCAGCTTGGTGAGGCCGTTGCGGTACTTGTCGGTGCGCACATAGCCGGTGCTGGGTGATCCCACATAGTTGCGGCTAAAGATAAAGTGTTCGGACTTGAGGTCCTTGCGGACGAGCTCGTCGGAGCCCTGCAGGTTGAGGGCGGTGACGATCAGGTGGTATGGCCCCCGGGCATTGGGGGCCCATACGTCGCCTTTGGCGTCGTAGCGATAGTCCGGGCGCCGCTGATCGCCCAGGGCGGCTTTTTCTTCTTCGCTGAGCTTGCGCCAGCCCAGGTCCTTCAGGCGCAGGTTTTCGTCGTCACGCAGGTTGACGAGGGGCATCCCCTGAAGGTCGCGGCTGCTTCGCAGCGCCCGACCATCGGTGCGCAGATAGGTCTCGGAGAGACGATCCCGGTAAAAGTAGTGCAGCGACAGGCGGTTGGAATTGACGAGCATTCCGATCAGGACAAAGATCGCGAATGAGGCTCCCAGGAGCCAGCCGGGGAAGTAATAGGTAGTCCCCCCAAACTCTGGCTGCCAGGCCAGAATCCGCGCGATGGCCGAGGCGGCCAGCACGACGAAGAGCAGCACGGAGAGGCTGAGCAGAGGCGTCTGCAGGGAGCGCATGATCTTGCTGATCACACTGCTGCTGCTTTCTTTTTGCTGACTCATGGCCACCAGATAGCCCACCAGGATGGAGGCCACCGAAGAGGCGCTGGACACGACACTATACAGCAGTTGGTCGAAGTAATAGCTGAAGGAAAAGAGCAGCAGGATCAGCAGCGGTATGAAGAGGCTGAAAACCAGGGCAAAGAAGGCCCCGCCCCGCAACCCGCCAAAGAAGGCCCGATGCAGCCGTCGCTGCGAGGTGTAGGAGGCCCGGAGGGCCGTGAGCAGGAAGACGGCCAGGAAGTTGCCGGTGGCGAGGCTGACCGGCAGGCTGAAGATCAGCCAGTAGGCCTTTTCGTCCCCATCAAAGGTCCCAAGGGCGCGGGCCACCAGCCAACCCCCGAGGGCCAGTACGATCCCCCCAAAAAGGGTGAGGAGGTTGTAGCGCCCGATGAAGCGCCGCTGCACATAGTCTTCGAGGGTGTGGCCGGAGGAGGCCGCGGAGTCCAGATTGCCGTGGGCGTAGGCATTTTGCTGAGCAAAGACTTGCTCCGCTATGCGCCGGGACCGGCCAAAGAACCAGGCCCCCAGGAGGAAGCCCACCAAACCGATGCCCAGGGTGCCCAGCGGATAGCGCATCCAGGCTTGAAAAAGGGACTTCATGTCGACCATGAGCCGGTCGCTCCAGTAGGTGCCCAGCTCGGCCACGATGCTGAGGTCCTCCTCGGCGGCTTGGCCTGGAGTATCCATTTGGGCGCTCTGCATGGTAGCGATAAAATCGCCGTCCGAGAGGTAGTCCAGCCCGATGTAGTGGATGGATACCAGCATGGTGAGCGCGAGCAGGAAAAGGAACAGGTTGTGCAGAATGCCCGCCACGATGGTCCCTACCGCCCGTTGCACGTCGGGGCTGAGGAGCGACTTGTCGGGCGTCAGGTACTCGCCGTGGGTGCGCAGGTGGTGGATCTGATGGCGCACGTCGAGCCGGGTCTCGGCGGCGGGCTTATAGGTAAGCACCGGCTCGCGGGGGCTACCAGGACTGCCGGCGGCAGCCGGGGTGTCTTGGGGATGCTCGGGCTCCAGCTGCCCGGGGATATAGCGGGTCCGGGTCAGGGGCGGTGGCGCCGTGGGTTCGGTCTCGATCAGTCCCACCAGGGGGTTGGTCTGGGGGTCCATACCGGGGATGGCCTCCTGTCCCTGCCGGGCGACGACCTCCGCCGGCCGGGCATACTTGTCGGCGGGCGTATTCATGAGGGTGCTGAGGCAGGAGCCGATGTATCCCCCACCCGAGACCGTGCTCAGATAGTCGACCTGCTTGAGCAGGCCCTCGACGACCAGCTTCTGGAGCATGCCCAGACCCAGGGTGGCCGAGCGGATGCCACCGCCGGAGATGCACAGGCCCCAGGGGTCCTGGACCGACTGCGGGTTGTCGGCGGGGCGCTGCACACCGTACTGTTGCCGGCGGGCGAAAAGATAAGCCTGCTCAGAGCTGATAACGTCCTTGAGCTGGGAGGTGTACTCGGGGGAAGGAGGGGTGGCCATAGGTGAGATCGTACAGATGGACAGAAAGTCTGGGCCCTGAAAATAACCTTCCTGCGGGAAAAAGCTACCTTTTTTCGAACAAAAGCGGGAAGGCCGGTGCGGTGCTAGGTGCCCGGAAGGCCCCGGCTGTGCCGGGGGTCCGGGGGGTGGTGGGCGGCGGAGCAGGGGAGGAC
>RFHL01001342.1 GCA_003696875.1 Bacteroidota bacterium
GGCCGAAAGAGGCCCGGATATTGGTCCCCTGGGCAATTTTGTAGTTGAGGCCGGCGCGAAAGACGGGGGCCTCCTCCCGAATGGTCTCATCGATCTGCACCCGCTCATAGCGGAAGCCCAGGCTGGCATTGAGCCGGCCAAACTTGGCGTCGAGCTGGGTGTAGGCCCCGAGGGAATAGCCGGCATGGTTGCCGCTGCTGCTGATGGTATCCCCCTCATAGACATAGGTGCCGCCGTAGAGGCTGTCGCCCACGATGCTGGAGCGGGTGTAGGTAACCCCTGTCACCCAGTTTACCTTTCCCGCCAGGGTGGTCTGGTACAAAAAGTCGTTGTAAAAGATGGAATTGTCCGAGGACTGGTTGGTGTTGTTCTGGTTGAAATTGCGGAGGTAGCGCCCCCGATACCAGAACAAGCTGCCATTGGGCGTGAGGTATTTGATGCTGGGGTCCAGCGCTACATCGGTATTGAGCTGCCGCCGAAAGCCGCCCGCATCAGGGGTAGGGGTCAGGGCGCCTTTGGAGATGGTCGTATCATTGCTGATGGAGACGACTTCGCCCGGATAGTAGCTGTGCCAATACAGAATCGAGCCGCTGGAGTCCACATTCACACTCGCATTGAGGCCCAGGGTCAGGCCTGGAAGCGAAGTGGGCCGGTACTTGAGCATGAGCAGGCTGCGCGAAATCTCGGCATCGGTGCCCTGGCGGTAGCCGCTTTCCTTGATGAAGTTGGTCTGAAAGGCAAGCGCGAGCGGCCCGATCCGGCGCGAATGAAACACATGGGCCGAGGCGGACCAGGGGGTGGCGTCGCCGTCCCAGTCCAGGGCGGGATTGGCGGGCTGTCCGAAGATCCCCCCGCGCAGGCGTACCGAGGTGAGGGGCTTCTCGCCGGGATCGGCGGTGATGATGCTGATGACGCCCCCCAGAGCCGAGGAGCCGTAGAGAACCGAGCTGGCGCCCTTCATCACCTCGATCTGGGCGATGTTGTCCACCGGGATCAGGTCGAGGTTGGCAGTGCCGGCGTCGCCGGTTAGGAGGGGGAGCCCGTCGAGGGTGACCATCACCCGGCTGCCTACGCCATAGGCGTAGCCCGACGAGCCGCGGATGTTGATCTGACCGCCCTGGTTGTCGACCCCCGGGATCTGGGAGATTACCTTGTCTACCGAGGGCACGGCCTGCAGGTCGATAAAACTGGGCTTCACCACCTCAATCGACACCGTCACATCGGACTGCGCCTGCTCAAAGCCTTTGGTGGCCGTGATGACGACATCCTCGGTCGTGAAGCCTTCCTCAACCAGGGCAATGTCGCGGGTTTCGGTCGCTGCGCCCGGAGCGAGGGTGAAGCTTTTGGCCGTATAGCCCGAGTAGGAAACGCGGACCTCGACCGGCTGGTCGCGGAGCGTGAGGCGCAACTCGTAGCGGCCATCCTCGCCGGCATAGGTGCCGGCGCGCAGGGCGGGGACACTGATCGCCGCCCCCGGCAGGGGCTCCCCCGTCGCCTGGTCGGTTACCTGGCCACGGAGACTGACCTCCTGGGCCTGAATCACCGGCGACAAGCCAAGGAGTAAGAAAACGAGCAGATAGTAGGGGAAGGGAAGCGTATTCATAAGACATCGGTACATTCCACAAAAAGGAAAACCGTCAGGGAAAAGCGGCCAGAGCGGGAAAAACAATCCCCCTCAGCCCGAAGCAGGCTGGGGGGGTTCGGGTTAGAGGCAGGGGGGAAGGCGATCTAGCGCCGCAGCACCCATTTTTCGGTCAGGGTGAGGGCCCCGCCATCGATGCGCAGGCGCACCAGGTAGATGCCATCGGGCAGGCCCGCCGGCTCAAAGGTAAGGGCATGCTCGCCAGCCAGCTGATGACCGCTCTCCAACTGGTGTACCTCGCGCCCCATCAGGTCGTACAGGCCCAACTGTACCTCGGTGCGCTCAGGCAGGACGTAGCGCAGGGTGGTGGCACCGCCGCTGGGGTTAGGGGCCAGCGTCAGGGACAAATCCTGACGGGTGAGGGCCGTATAGATGCTGGTGGAATTGGTGTCCTGGGCCGTGGTATCCAGAATCTGGAAGTTGACCGTGTAGGGGATCACCAGGGTATTGGAGACGATGCAGGTATCGGCGGTGGCATTGTAGGTGCCGATGGTGGCCTCCAGGTTGACGGTGATGCTGCTCAGCGTATCGGTCGGGGTACCCGAGACCACCAGGCAACCCCGGTTGACATTTTGGCTGTGGTCCACGATGTAGGTACAGGCAGGCTGGTCGCACTCAAAGGACAGGCCGTAATCGGAGATGTCGGGGGCGGTATTCAAGATCCGATAGGAGCAAAAGGCAAAGGTGATGGGCCCGATAGAGGTATCCGTAGGTAGGACAGCCTGAATGACCTGGGAATACGCTTCACCGACGTAGGCGGGCGGGAGGGAGTCCGGGCTCAGGCCGATGGCGTTCAGGTTGGTGTCGGGCGTACACACCTGGGCCTGCATAGGAGCGAAGGCGGCCAGGATCAGCCCCAGGATGATCCCGGTTTTTTGGACAAGATGCTTCATGTTCGGTTTTGGTTTAGGAAACAGATGGGGGAAAATGTGGTTAAGAGGGAAGTCCTTGGCGCCAAGGGCTGGATCATAAGCGGAAAAGGCCCTCTTTTCTCGCTAACCACGCATCAAATTACGTAAAGCGCAGATAAGGTCGTATTTTTTATTCCCTACTTTTACGAGCAGTCGAAAAGATTTATTGTTTATGGCTTCCCTAAAGATTGGCGATCAGGCCCCCGACTTCACGCTGGAAAACCAGGACGGCGAGCCCGTCCGGCTGTCGGATTTTCACGGCAAGCGGCACGTGGTGCTCTATTTTTACCCCAAGGACGAAACCCCGGGCTGTACGGCTGAGGCCTGTGGCTTTCGCGACCAGTACGAGGTATTTCAGCAAGCTGGAGCCGAAGTAATCGGCGTCAGCGCCGACTCCGTGGCCTCGCACAAGGCCTTTGCCAGCAACCGCCGCCTGCCCTTCCAGCTTCTTAGTGACCCGGACAAAGCCACGGCCAAAGCCTATGGCGTGGCGAGCAGCATGCTCGGCCTGCTGCCCGGCCGGGAGACCTTTGTGATTGATCAGCAGGGCATCATCCGGCATCGCTTTGCCTCACAGTTTCGGATTCAGAGCCACATCGACGATGCCCTGAAGATCCTGCAGGACCTGGGTCAGCCCGATGCGGCACGCTAAGGCAATGACCCCGCCCCGGCGACGGGGCTGCACGCGGGCCCTGGTGCTCCTGCTGCTGGGCTGTCTGGGGCTGGGCGGGGGCCTGTGGGCGCAGGTGGCGCCCCACCTGAGCCTACATCAGGGCACCACTCTGGTCATCAATCCCGTCTTCCCGCCGCTGCTGCGACCGGCCCGTATGCTGGAGACCGGCTTCAGTTGGTTGCCCTCCGGGCAGCGCCCCTGGCACGCTCGTTTTCGCTATCCCCGCCTCAGCCTGAGCGCCTGGTATGTGGATCCGGGCAATCCGGCCATCCTCGGCCGGGCCTACGCTCTGCTCCCCGCCGTGGAGATGCCTTTCGTGCAGCGGCCTCGCTGGCAGCTCAGCTATCAGCTCGGCAGCAGCCTCGCCTTTCTGGACCGGCCCTACGACCGCGCCACCAATCCCACCAACAATGTGGTGGGCAGCCGCATCAGCAACCTGACCCTGCTGCGCCTGCGCGCCGCCTATGCCCTGGCGCCGCCCTGGCGGCTGCGGCTGGACCTCAGTGGCCTGCATTTCTCCAATGGCCACACCCGCTATCCCAATCTGGGCATCAACATTCCGGCCCTGGGACTGGGGCTTAGCTACCATCCCGGTGGGGCGGCCATACAGGACCGGCCTTCGCGACCACCGGCCGCGAAGGCCGGTCATTGGCGGCCGGCGCTGCGGCTGCACTATGGCCTCAGCGGCGGCAAGGCGCCCCAGGCCCCCCGCTATCCGGTCTACCTGGCGAGCGTCTACCTGCAGCGTCCCTGGCGCGAGCGCCTGCGCTGGCAGGCGGGTCTGCTGTATGCCCGCTCGGGCTACATTGCGGCTTTTATGCAGGATCATGACATCGCCTCAGAAGCGTCAGGGGCCGATATGTGGGTGCTCTTTCTTGGGACAGAATGGATGATGGGGCGCTTTTCCTTTAGCCTCAACCTGGGGCCCTACCTACGCACGGCCTATCTGATGGACTACCGGCTCTATACCGAACTGGGCTGGCGCTGGTACCTGCGCGATCAACAACGAAACCCGCATATGCAGCCTTTTTTGGGCGCTTTTGTCCATGCGCACAGTGGAGAGGCTGATTTTTCCTCCCTGGCACTGGGTTTTGTCTTTTGAGGCGGTCTATTTCCCGGTGGTGCGGCGTCGTCCCTCCTCGCTTAGCGTCATGCTGGTGCGACGGGTGAGGGTTTTGATAAAGGCTACCCGGCGGAAGCGCAGGGCGCTCCAGTCGGCGTCGATGGCGACCTGACGCACGGGTTCCCAGCCCAGCTGGCCCAGTTTTTCCCAGCCGGTATCCCGGTTAAAGTCGCATCGGTAATTCTTGCTGGACTTTTTGGGGTAGGCAAACCAAAGCAGGGCATCGCCCGGGAGCAGAGCATCCAGGCGGGGGGTGAAGGTGTCTATCTCTTCTTGCCGGGTAACAAAAGCCAGCGCGAAACCGAGGGTCCCCACCGCGGGCACATCTTGCCGGATGGTACACCGATCGGCCATGGCGGCCATATTCGGCTGAAAACTGGCTGGTGCCTGGAGGACGAGTAGCTCAGGCTGGTCCTTGACATTGAGTTTTTTGAAGACAGGGTCCATGGGCGGGAAGATTTGGGAGAAGGAGGGGGAATCGATAATTTACGCAATCGACGGGAAAGCCGAAAAGCCGCTTTTCCCCAAATACCAAGGCTATGCAAACAGATGTCGTCATCGCCGGCGGCGGTCTGGCCGGAATCGTGGCTGCCCTGGAGCTCCTGGAGCAGGATCAGCAGGTGATACTGGTAGATCGCAGTACCCCTGACCGCTTTGGCGGCCTGGCGCGCTGCTCCTTCGGGGGGCTGTTCTACGTGGACTCGCCTTTGCAGCGCAAGCGCGGCATCAAGGACAGCGAACCGCTCGCCCTGGAGGATTGGTTGTCCTACGCCGAGTTTGGGGAGGCCGATCACTGGCCCAGGCAGTGGGCCGAGGCCTATGTGAGCCGCTGCACCGCTGAGGTCTACGAATGGCTGAAACCAAAGGGGGTACGCTACATTCCTTTCATCCAATGGGTGGAGCGGGGGTACCACCGCCACGGCAACCGCGTGCCCCGCTTTCATATGGTCTGGGGTACGGGCGAGGCGCTCGTCGATACGCTGGTGAAGGCCCTCAACCAGCATCCCCGGCGCGGGCAGCTTAAGCGGCTCTTTCAGCACGAGGTGACCGATCTGCTGATGCGGGAAGGGCAGGTGGCCGGGGTAAAAGGAGTACACACCCAAACGGGGGCAGCTTTTGAGGTAGAAGCCGGGGCCACCATCCTGGCTTCTGGCGGCATCACCGGTGACCTTTCCGTCCTGCGTCAGCATTGGTACGGACCCTGGGGGAGTCCGCCCGCCTATTTCCTGACCGGTTCGCATCGGGTGGCCGATGGGCGGGTGCATCAGATTGCCCGGCGCCATGGGGCTCAGCTTACGCACCTCGACAAGCAATGGCACTACGCGGCGGGGGTGCACCATCCTGAGGCTGAGCATCCCGGGCATGGCCTGAGCCTGGTTCCCCCCAAGTCAGCCCTCTGGGTCAATGCCCAAGGTGCCCGCATCGGCCCCGAGCCTATGATGACCGGCTTTGATACCCGCCTGCTCGTGGAGCAGGTCCTGCAGCAACCCGGTCAGTACAGCTGGCAGGTGATGAACCGCAAGATTGCCCTCAAGGAGCTCTTTGTTTCCGGCTCCAAGTTTAACGATGCCAACCGCAACCAATCCGTCCTGGGCTTTGGCAAGACCCTGCTGCTGGGCAATCACGCCCTGCTCGACACCCTCATCCGCCACGGGCGGGATGTGGTGGTAGCCGATACCCTGGAAGAGCTGGTCAGCAAGATGCGGGTCCTGTCCGGGACCCGTGAGATGGAGCTGGAGACCCTGCGGGCCAGCCTGGAGACCTACGACGCTGCCGTGCGGCGCGGTCCCGGTCAGCACGACGACCCCCAGCTGAAGCTGCTGGAGCAGGTGCGGCAGTACCGGGGCGACCGCATGCGCAGCTGCAACTTTCAGCCGATCCTGGACCCCAAGGCGGGGCCCCTGATTGCCATTCGGGAGTTTGTGCTGGCCCGCAAGAGCCTGGGCGGCATGCAGACCGACCTGGCTTGTCGGGTGTTGGATGGCGGCGGACAGCCCCTGCCGGGGCTGTATGCGGTGGGCGAAGCCGCCGGCTTCGGCGGCGGGGGCATCCACGGCTTGCGCGCCCTGGAGGGCACCTTTCT
Source organism: Bacteroidota bacterium (assembly GCA_003696875.1). GTDB lineage: Bacteria > Bacteroidota > Bacteroidia > J057 > J057 > RFHL01. The sequence goes on from RFHL01001342.1 coordinate 6,433, forward strand.
GGGCAACTGCATCTTCAACGGGCGGGTCGCCGCCCGGGCGGTGGCGGGAAGGCCGCTATTGGGGTAGGGGCGTGCCGAGCGTTCCATTGAAAAAGGGGGCGCTTTTGGCGCGTTTGTCGTTTTCTGACAGGGCTCATGGGATTAACGGGATGGTTTTTGAGGCTTGGGGGGTCCTTCGGGAGGTAGCAAAGTGGCATCGTACACCCTGATCCGCTTCATCCTGTAAATCCCGTCTATCTTTTCGACAGGATTCATGGGATTAATAGGATGGGTTTTAGGCTTGGACGGGGCATTTCGGGAGGTGCCAAGGCGGCGCTATATGGTTGCACTCCTGGAGTTTCAATCCTTGTTGTAATGGAAGGCGCTCAGGAAGCGTCTCCTCCCCCGCACGCCATGACATAGCCAACAGGTTTCAATCCTTGTTGTAATGGAAGGCGCTCAGGAAGAACCTGCTATGCACCAGATACGCGACCACCTTGGATTGTTTCAATCCTTGTTGTAATGGAAGGCGCTCAGGAAGCGTGGTATAAAGGTGTTTTTCTCATTGGAGTCAGATGTTTCAATCCTTGTTGTAATGGAAGGCGCTCAGGAAGAGGTGGTCAGCCCCCCCGCAGCGGGCAGCGTGGTGAGTTTCAATCCTTGTTGTAATGGAAGGCGCTCAGGAAGTCGCCGTAAATGGGGATTTTACATTTTCCTATACGGGTTTCAATCCTTGTTGTAATGGAAGGCGCTCAGGAAGAGAGCCGTCTCAACATCAGACACAAAGCGTGTCATAAGTTTCAATCCTTGTTGTAATGGAAGGCGCTCAGGAAGTCCACGTCGGTATGAGTTGAGCCGGCCGGTACCACCGGTTTCAATCCTTGTTGTAATGGAAGGCGCTCAGGAAGGCACCATTCGCTCGATATGGTGGACCGGTACCTCCGGGTTTCAATCCTTGTTGTAATGGAAGGCGCTCAGGAAGCGTAAACTTGTATGTCCACGCTGTAACGATCGTAGAGTTTCAATCCTTGTTGTAATGGAAGGCGCTCAGGAAGAGGTCAGGGGGATGGCCACCGCCAGGCGGTAGCCCAGTTTCAATCCTTGTTGTAATGGAAGGCGCTCAGGAAGGGCACCAGCAGCAGGGCCAGCACGATGGCAATAATCGTTTCAATCCTTGTTGTAATGGAAGGCGCTCAGGAAGGGCCTGCTGGCCCGCGTGGCTCCCTATGTCCTCTAGTTTCAATCCTTGTTGTAATGGAAGGCGCTCAGGAAGCCGCCGGTCTTACCCTGTCCTATCTGTCCAATGCCGGTTTCAATCCTTGTTGTAATGGAAGGCGCTCAGGAAGGGTTTTGGGATTTATTTGGTCAGGTTAAGGTCATTGAGTTTCAATCCTTGTTGTAATGGAAGGCGCTCAGGAAGTCTCGGCGATCAGGCGGTCTATGTTGCCGCCATCGGGTTTCAATCCTTGTTGTAATGGAAGGCGCTCAGGAAGGCCGGACATGCTCCGGCGGGATGCGCTCACACCGCAGTTTCAATCCTTGTTGTAATGGAAGGCGCTCAGGAAGCACCAGGTGCGGGTGGCGGTCGCTGCCCGTCTGGGGTTTCAATCCTTGTTGTAATGGAAGGCGCTCAGGAAGACCCCCTGGCATCGTCGGGGCTGTCCTATGAGGATAGTTTCAATCCTTGTTGTAATGGAAGGCGCTCAGGAAGGGCTACGGCCCCGCCAAGGCCCCCGGCTTATTAAGGTTTCAATCCTTGTTGTAATGGAAGGCGCTCAGGAAGAAGTCCCGAAGCAATTTTAGCTGATTGATCATCACAGGTTTCAATCCTTGTTGTAATGGAAGGCGCTCAGGAAGCAGGTAGGGCTTTTTCCCCAGGCGCGGTCAAGCTTGCGGTTTCAATCCTTGTTGTAATGGAAGGCGCTCAGGAAGGGCCCTGCATCCGGTCTATGCAGGCCGATAGGCGGTGTTTCAATCCTTGTTGTAATGGAAGGCGCTCAGGAAGGAGGCTGGAAAGGTATCCGTATTGGCCGCTCACGGGTTTCAATCCTTGTTGTAATGGAAGGCGCTCAGGAAGACAAGCTGCCGGGGAACTATCACCTATTCGGCGCATAGTTTCAATCCTTGTTGTAATGGAAGGCGCTCAGGAAGTGCAGATACGATTGAAAGAGAATCGCTGGCCCCTAAGTTTCAATCCTTGTTGTAATGGAAGGCGCTCAGGAAGTATGATAATGATCAATAGCCATGACCCCAAACGAAAAAGTTTCAATCCTTGTTGTAATGGAAGGCGCTCAGGAAGCAACCAGTGGAACATTGGAGGGGTGGACTACAACCGGTTTCAATCCTTGTTGTAATGGAAGGCGCTCAGGAAGTTGTCGATATTCTCACCAATGGGGTCCGTATTGGGGTTTCAATCCTTGTTGTAATGGAAGGCGCTCAGGAAGACA
>RFHL01001343.1 GCA_003696875.1 Bacteroidota bacterium
GGGAGCAGCGGCTCCGCCGCCTGCGGCAGCTGCTGCTATGGGCAGGCCTGCCGGGCCTGGTCTACTTTGTCTGGCGGGTCTGGTATTTTGGCGAATGGCTGCCCCTGCCCTTTCTGGTGAAAGGAGTGGCCTCACCTGAACGCGTTGGCCTCTTTGATCCAGTTTCTCTCCGCTATCTGGGCATCCTCTGGCTGCGCTACCTGAGCCCCCTGCTGGTGCTTTTCTTCTGGTACGGCCGCAAGCCAGACAGGCCCAAACGCCGGAACCTGGGGGTGATTTTCTTCAGCTTTGTCCTCCTGCCCAGCTTGTTCTACACCACCATAACCCTGGAGCAAAATGTCGCCAACCGCTTTGTGCTGCCCCTCTGGGTGGGCAGCCTCAGCCTGGTAGCCCTACACCTGCCCTGGCGCCGGCCGACCTGGCTGCTGGGGACCCTTTTCCTGATGTTGTCGCTGGTATACTCGAGTGTGTACGGCTGGCGCAGCCTGCCCTATCGCTACAGCCAAAATCCTGAGCTGGGAGCTGCCCTCGCCGATATTCCGGCTCACCGCATGGCGGTGTCGGAGGCGGGGCACCTACCTTATTACAGTGGCTGGAAAACGCTGGATCTGTGGGGCCTCCAATACGCCCACCCTGGCCACCCGGGTGGTGGGTCGTGAAGACCTGCTTGCCTTTGCCCCTGATCTGATCGCCTTTGACCACGAAGTCGCTTTCGACAGCCTGATCCGGTTTACCCAACTGCCCTACCGGCAGACCCGCAGTTGGGAGCACATGGTCAGCAATGCCACCCGATATGCCTGGGAGGCAGGGCATTATGAATGCTGGCAGGTCCCCTTTTCCAAGCTTTCGGAAGAGGCGGATAGCTGGGATATCCTTCGCCGGACCGTGCTGGGCCTGTTGGGGAATGCCCGCGCGGAAAACGCCATGGAAGGGCGCTTCCAGCGGCGGGACTGGGTTTTTCTTTCCCGGAAAGCCCCCGCTTACGAATCCCTCCGGGCCCTGCTGATGGCGCATGGGGGTCAGCTGCAGCCGGCCTGGTCGGCTGCCTCCCAGCCCTCAGGTGGGCGCTAGCCCTCGTCTGTCTGTTTTTTCGCCTTCCGGCCGCCTTTTCTTTTGCCGATGCCTACTGGTATGGGGACAGGAAAGCCCAAAATCTTGCATGTCCACAGCCGGAGGTAAAAACCGTTGAGGAGGGAAAAGGCACCACATTTTATACGAAAAATGCAATTTACGTAAATTTACACAGTACATTTTCTGCATAATTTTACCTTTGTACACATATCAATCAGGACAATATGCATCAAAGAATTACACCAATGAAAAAGGTTCTCATCTCCGTTAGTGTCTGCCAGTGGTTTTTTGCCAGCCTGCTCCTCCTCGGCCTGTATACCCCGGATCTGCAGGCCCAGACCGGTACCGAAACGCGGCTTCAGTTCAAGGACTACAGCCTGGAGTCTGGCCTCGCCAAAAGCGAAGGGGCCGTATATCGCTTTGCGGGTGTAAGCAACGGCGTGGATGCGCTGGTTACGGTGCGTCGCATAGAAAATGCCGCGCTGGTGGACCTGGACCTTTCTCGTACCGGGACGAATGATGCGTTTCAGCCCAATGTCCGGGTGATCAACCGGCCAGCCGGCGGCGGCGTGGGCTATGTAGATTTTGACATCCAGCTGGTCACCGCGGGGACTTCAAGCCCCACCGAGGTCCAGACCTTTTGGGCCACGCCCGTCGATGTCGACGGCCTCGCCCCCAGAACCCGCGAATCGGCTGGTTTGTCTATGTCGGACTTTTACATCCTGGAGCGGGCGTCCCTTCTGGACGTGAGTTCGGAGGACAATCTATACCTGTTTAGCTGTCGCACCGCAGCAGATGCCCCTGGCATCCGGACCACAGCGACCGACAACATGGCCTCGGTCTTGTACCAAAACCGAAGTGCCTTCACCTTTCGGGCCAAAGTGTTTGCCGATGCATACCCCTCCAATATTGACGAGGACGCTGCGACACGCCTGTTCTCCCTCAGCTTTGATCCCAGCTTACCCAAGAGCTACCGGGCTGCGACCTCGTTCCCGGTGGAGCTGATCAGCTTCACGGGAAATATACAAGGCGATCGCATTGAGTTGAATTGGCGCACCGCCTCGGAACTCAACAACGCCTACTTTGCTGTAGAGCGCTCACAGGATGGAAAGGCTTTTACTACACTAGGCGAAGTGGCCGGCATGGGCACCACCGAAACCCTGAGCTCCTACCGCTTTCAGGATCTGAATCCGCTGGCCGGCTCTGCCTATTACCGCCTGCGCCAGGTCGACTTTGATGGTCAGGAGACGATCCTGTCTACCATCGAACTCAATACCCTATCGGAAGGCTTGCAGGTGAAAGCGTACCCCAATCCGGTCCAGCACGTGCTGACCCTCTCGCTTCAGGATGCCTCTGACATCCAGCAGATAGAGCTGCTGAACCTCCGGGGGCAGGCGGTGCGTATCCGTCCTGAGCAAACCCAGCCCCAGACCTGGCGCCTCCCGGTGGATCACCTGGCCCCCGGCGTTTACATCCTCCGTATTTCTGCCCGCAATGGGATGGTACATACACAGCGTATCACGGTTTCCTGAACCGTTTCCGTCCTGAATCTGAGCGGCCGGCGCAATTGCGCCGGCCGTTTTTCGTCTGTACATCCCCTTCTCCGTGTTGCCTATTTTTCCTAATTTCCCTTTCCAATCCCCTCTTCGATGAATTCTCCCACGCTCAAACCTTTTCTGGTTTCCTTCGATCCGGCCCTGGCCCATGGGCCAGACATAGGCGTCACCGCCAGCAGCACAGATGACGCGCTGGAGATAGTCTTTGGTGACATGTTTCATCACCAGACCATTCCCGGCTCCTATGAGATCCGCCCTTTGCGGGCCTGGGGATTCATACGCCTGGCAGGTCGGGTCATCCCCCCCTGGCGCTGGCACAAAGCCGACATCTGGCATCCTCAGGGATACGAGCGGTCTTAGGCAGAAGAACCAAGCTTGGCGCATATTTTTTTCCTACTTTTCGACTCCAAACCTCTGGCCCGGGGCCCACGCGCTGTCGCTTTCAAGATTTGCCCATGGATCTCTCTGCTTTCTTTTCGCCCATCACCGTCCCGATACCGCCCGATCCCGTGGCCGACAGCTGGGCTGCCGGCGTCCCCCGCTACGAAAGCAGTTTTCCGGACTGGCAGATCGCCGATCTGGTCCTGATCGGCTGTCGTGAGGCCCGCGGCGGCGCAGAAAGCGGGCTGGAGGAAAGTGCGGCGGCTATCCGGGCCCAACTCTACCGCTTTTCGCTGCCGCAAGCCCGGGCCCGGATCGTAGACTTGGGGGATCTGCGAGAACGAGACGACCGGGAAGCGTACTACGAGGCCATGGCATACGTCCTGCACACCCTTTTCGAGGCGGGCAAAACGGTGATCCTGCTGGGCGGTAGCCAAGACCTTACTTTTGGCGCTTATCTGGCTGCGGAAGGCCTGCAGCAGCACCTGGAGTACGTCCACATTGACAGCCGCTTTGATCTGGAAGCTAGTGAGCGGCCCCAATCCGAGCACAGCTTCAACCGCCGCATCTTTCTACACGAACCAGGCTACCTCTTCAATTACACTAACCTGGGTTTCCAGCGTTACATGGTATCAGAAGGGCAGCGCCAAATGTTGGGAGATTTTCACTACCCGGCGATTCGCTATGGCGAATTAGCGGGTCAAATCGAGGAGGCCGAGCCTCATCTGCGGGAAGCCCACCTGGTGAGCTTTGATCTGGCGGCAGTGCGATTGGCCGAGGCCCCGGCGGCCTACGGCGCCACTCCTGGCGGATTTACCAGCGAGGAAGCCTGTCGCCTGGCCCGCTATGCGGGCCTGGGGTACCAGCTCAAAGCCTTCTGGCTGGGCGGCTTCCGCCCGGCTCTGGACCCCCGCCATCAAACGAGCATGCTCGCCGCCATGATCGCCTGGTATGTCGTCGACGGCTACTACAGCCGCCGGGATGACTATCCGCGGGTCGACCGCAGCAACCTCCGCAAATACGCCGTGCGCCTGCACGCCCCGGTGGAAGCCATCGACTTCTTTCGGCATACCGGCAGCGACCGCTGGTGGATGGAGGTCCCCTACCCCCACAGCCTGGGGCAGCCCCAGCGTCCCGGCCTGCTCGTGCCCTGTTCGGAGCGGGACTATGAGTTTGCCCGTACCGACGACATCCCCGAGCGCTGGTGGCTCACCTTTCACAAACTAAAAGGATGATTGTCCTGAGTCACGTATGGAAAGCCTTTGGGGCCAAGTCCGTGCTGGAGGACGTGAGCTTACAGATCCAGGACGGGACCCATCTGGCCATTGTAGGTGCGTCCGGTTCAGGCAAGTCTGTCCTCACGCGGCTCATCCTGGGCCTGGAATCCCCCGACCAGGGGGATATCAGCATGGAAGGGAAATCGTTACAGGAGATGAGTCCCGCAGACTGGCGGGCACGCCTGCGCGATGTGGGGGTGGTCTTTCAGGGGGCAGCCCTCTTTGACTCACTCACGGTGCTGGAGAATGTGGGGTTGCGCCTTTTCGAGGACCGGGAGATGCCGCCTGCCGCCATCCGGCAGGCCGTCGTTGAGGCTCTGGAGCAGGTGCGGTTGGATCCCAATATCCTGGAGCAATACCCCGCCCAATTGTCGGGTGGCATGCGTAAGCGGGTGGGAATCGCCCGCGCCATCATCCACCAGCCCCGCTATCTGATTTTTGATGAGCCAACCACCGGCCTGGACCCCCTCACGGCCGATGCCATCGATGAACTGATCGAGCAGCTTGCGGCCCGGCCTGGCCGCAGTACCCTCATCGTTACTCATGACATGGATTCGGTGCGGCGCCTTTCTAGCTGGGTCGTGATGATCCGTGACCGGCACATCTGCTTCGATGGCCCTCAGGAAGCCTTTTTTCGAGCCAATGATTCGCATATCCAGGCCTTCCTGGCCCGAGGAAGGGATAAATAACCAAAGCGGCCGTCCCAAAAAGGGCAGCCGCTTCTTCCCGGCAGGAACATGCCAGCCTATTCCTCGTCCTCTTCTTCCTCGTCGTAGTTGTCGTTGATCCAGATCTCCATATCCGGATTGACGAAGAAGCCACC
>RFHL01001344.1 GCA_003696875.1 Bacteroidota bacterium
ATGCGACAGCTCTTCCTCAGCTTTTCACTGGTTTGTTTCGCCTCGGGCCTTTTCGGTCAGCTTGTCCTGGAGCAGGACATCAATCAAGAGCCGGCCTCCTCAGAGATCCAGTATGCCACTGTGCTGGATGGCGTGGTGTATCTGGGCGCCGATGATGGCACGCATGGACAGGAGCTGTATCAGTATGATCCTGCCGCCGGAGCGAGCCTCCTGGCCGACCTGCGGCCCCTGGACCAGGGGAGCCAGCCGGGCGAGCTGGTCGCCCTGGGGGGAAAGGTCTACTTCCGTGCGCGGGATGTCTCAAGTGCCTCCTACCACCTTTGCGTTTACGACCCCACCACTGGCTTTGCCGGCCGGGTCATTGACCAAAACGGGGCCCGGGCCGAGTCGCCCACCTGGTTGTATGCCTTTGATGACAAGCTGTTTTTTCAGGCCGACTTTTCCGGGGCCGGCCTGGAAATGGGTGTCTATGACCCAGCAGCGGACCTGATTGAGCTGGTGGCCGACATAGATCCCAACGGCAACAGCAACCCGGGCAACTTTGCCAGTGCGGGCGATACCCTCTGGTTTGTGGCCCATGATGGCCAGAGCAGCAGCCGCCTCTGGCGCTATGATCCCGCCACCGATACCGTTTACAATGTGCAGTACCAGAGCCCGAGCGGGGACTTTCCCGGGCTCAATTTCCTGTATGCCTATGCGGGACAGCTCTACTTCCGGAGCACCGTCTCCGGCAAGGGAGACGAACTGGGCGTCTACGACATCGCCAGCAATACCTTGCTGGTTACCCCCGAGCTATTCAACGGCCCGGGAAGCAGCTCTCCCTTCGGCTTTGCTGGCCTGGCGGGCAAGGTCTACTTCTCGGCCCGCACCGCGGCCGAGGGGCGGGAGTTGCGGGTATACGACCCCCAGACCCAGCAGATCGACCTGGTCTCGGACCTCAATCCCAGTGGCAATAGCAATCCCGCGGGCATGATGGTTCGGGATGGTAAGCTCTTTTTCGCCGCCGGGGTCAATGATCTGGATCGACGGCTCTACGCCTACGAGCCCGCCACCACCAGCCTCACCGTAGCCGGTACCCTCAGCAATGGCGACGGCCCCAACCTGCTCAACATCCTGACCGCGAGCGATGATGTGATCTACCTGGCCGGGGCCGGCCTTGCCACCGGGCAGGAGCTCTATCGGTACGCCCTGGGTGATACCGGCATCGTCCTGGCGGCCGACATCAACCAAAATACGATTGGCTCCGATCCCTACGGGTTTACGCCCTTTATGGGCAAGCTCTACTTTGGCGCCGATGAGGTAAACAGCGGCCGGGAAATCTGGGTCTACGACCCGGCTACGGGAGCGGCCACCGTCCTTTCCGACGGGCCCGGCAGCACCAACCCCAACGATCTCACCCCTCTGGGGGATCGGCTCTACTTCTCCGGCAGCCTGCCGGGGACGGGCTATGGCCTGCACTATTACGATGCCGTAGCCGATCAACTTTTTTCCACCCCCTACCTCACGCCCTCCCAGATTGGGCACATCACTGACATTACCGCCTTTCAGGACAAAATCTACTTCTCTGCCGATGACAATGTGGTGGGCCGGGAAATGTTTGTCTACGACCCCGCCGCCGACACCTTTGGGGTGGTGGCCGATGTCAACCCCAACGGCGACAGCCAGGCCGAAGGCTTTTTTGTGCTGGGCGATTACCTCTTCTTCCGGGCCAATGATGACGTGAGCGGTTCCGAGCTCTGGGCCCTGCACGGGCCCAGTGGGCAGGTGAGCCTGATGGCCGATGTCAATCCCGGTCCCGACGACAGCAGCCCCGACTGGCTGACAGCCTTTGATAATATGCTGTACTTCAGTGCCTACCGGCCAGGCACTTCCTACGACCTTTTTAGCTACGATCCCGCTACCGACAGCCTGCGGCAGCGCACCGATGTCTCGGGCAACCTCAATCCGCAGGAGATGGCCGTCTACCGTGACAAGCTCTTTTTCAACGGGCGCTATTCCTCTGCTGTCAATGCCGAGCTGGTCTACTACGATCCCGTTGCCGATACCCTCGTTTTGACCGAAGATCTCAACCCCGGCGCGAGCAATCCCCGCGACCTGATGGTATTGGGCGACATCCTCTATTTTTCGGCTTTTACCGACGCCTACGGCCGGGAGCTCTGGCAGTACAATGACACCAGCCTGAGCATCGTCACGGATATCCGGAGCGGCATCCCCGATGGCGATCCGGCCGGCCTGACCCTGTTCAACAACAAGATCTACTTCTCCGCCAATGATGGCCTGCGGGGCAGCGAGATCTGGAGCATGGCCGCCTGCCTCAACCTCTTTGTCGACACTGAGCCTCAGGTAGGTCCCGATAGCACCGGCGCCATCGACCTGACCGTGCAGGGCGGTCTGCCGCCCTACACCTACACCTGGAGCACCGGCGACACCATCGAGGACCTCAGCGGCCTGACAGCCGGGACCTACACCGTTTCCGTCGCCGACGCCTCCGGCTGCCTCTCCGAACTGACCGCCGAGGTGCAGTTTGAAAGCGGGACCGGGCTGCCGGAAATCTGGACGACCCAGCTCACCCTGGCCCCCAACCCCAACCGGGGGCAGTTTCGGCTGGTAAGTATGGGGCCCGCCCTGCGGGCGGTGGCCGTGTACGACCTGCAAGGTCGGCAGCACTACGGGCAGCAGTTCATGCAGCCAGTGACCGGATGGACGGTGCATCTGCCGCCGCTGGCGGCAGGCCTGTACCTTGTGCAGGTACAGACGGTCAGGGGGCCGGCGACCTTCCGGGTGCGGGTGGAGTAGGGGTAAGGGCAAAACTGCCCGCCCATCGTCCTCCACGGAAAACCTGGCTACCATGATCCCAATTGATACGCAGCTTACCCCCGCCGGCCTGCGGCCGGCGCTGGCACACTTCTGGGAGGTCTCCGCCGCCAAACTGGCCCTCATTCGTGCCGACTACGACCCCTGGCAGGGCTCGCCCGTCTACACCCGGGCCGGTCGCTACACCACCCGCGGCTGGACCGACTGGACCCAGGGCTTTGCCTATGGCTCCGAAATCCTCCAGTACGACGCCACCGGTGACCCGGCCTGCCTGCAGGCAGGCCGGGAGGCTACCCGCACCCACATGGCCGCCCATGTCGGCCACTTCGGCGTGCACGACCACGGCTTCAACAACGTCTCCACCTACGGCAACCTCCTCCGCCTGATGCGGGAAGGGCGAATCCCGGAGAACCCTTGGGAGCGAGACTTCTACGAATTGGCCCTCAAGCTCTCCGGGGCGGTACAGGCCCGCCGCTGGACTCCCCTGCCCGAGGGCGGCTTCATCCACTCCTTCAATGGCCCGCATTCCCTCTTTGTCGACACCATCCGCACCCTGCGGGTCCTCATGCTCAGCCATGCCCTGGGCCATGCCCTGCAGGGCGAGCAGGACCAGCAAGTGAGCCTGCTGGCGCGAGCCGTACAGCATGCCGAGGCCACCGCCCGCTACAGCATCTACTACGGCGAAGGGCGCGATCGCTACGACACCTGGGGCCGCACCGCCCACGAGTCCATCTTCAACCCCGTGAGCGGTGCCTACCGCTGCCCCAATTCGCAGCAAGGCTATTCCGGCTTCACCACCTGGACCCGTGGGCTGGCCTGGGCCATGCTCGGCTTTGCCGAGCAGCTGGAGTTTCTCGGGCACCTGCCCGCGGAGGAATGGGCCGCCGTTGGCGGCAAGGATGCCCTCGCCGCCACCTGGCGGCGCGCTGCCGAGGCCACCTGTGATTTCTACCTCACGCACACCCCCACCGATGGGGTTCCCTATTGGGATACCGGCGCGCCGGGGCTGGTTCACCTGGGCGACTACCTGGATCACCCCGCCGATCCCTTCAACCCCTACGAGCCGGTGGACAGCTCCGCCGCCGCCATCGCCGCGCAGGGACTGCTGCGTTTCGGCC
>RFHL01001345.1 GCA_003696875.1 Bacteroidota bacterium
CCCGACTGTGATTTTTCGCCCGAAACCGAAGATGGGAGCCAGGCCTATGCGGCTCTGACGGCTGAGGCTCTGGGCGCAGATTGGGTCGCAATCTGCTACTCGGGCCGGGGAGTATGGCAAAACTATGACCGCAGCCGGGCGGGAACCCTGCCAGAGCTGTTTGATCGCATCACCCCCCGCCATGCGGCCGGGAGCTGGGATCCGGCGCGAGACAGCGCCGATGCGGTGGTGGTTTTCCTCGGAACCAATGATTTTGCCCACGAAAACCCGCCGGAAGGTGACTTTGTATCCGCCTTGGTGGGCTTTTTGGCCCAGCTCCGGGAGGCCTATCCCGAAGCGCCCATCGTATGCCTCACGGGCTCCATGCTCGGCAATGGCTCGGCGCGGCAGCCGTTGGCTACCCATCAGCGCTACCTGGCAAAAGCCATCAATCAGCGGTTTCGCGGGGGGGATCAGGCGGTATTCCGCCTGGATCTGGAGGAACAGGGCGCGCATGGATATGGATGTGACTGGCACCCCAGCCTGGTCCAGCACCAGCGGCACGCCCGGGAACTCACAGAGTTTTTTCGGGAAGAATTGGGATGGTAAGCCGGGATCAGGGCTGGGGAATGCGCAGATACAAGATACCCTGCACCATCCGCATCATGATGCCGTCCTCGTCGGCGAGGCCATCCAGCTCGAAGCTTCGCTCAAAGGAATCCACAATGTGCCCGAGACGACGGTAGATTTCGGGACGTGTGGCCGCGTCGGGTTCTTTGCGGCCGGAAACGACTACCCGGTCGTGCTCCACGACTACATCTACTTCGTCACGAGTAAAGCCAGGTACGGCCATCTCGATATCGAAGTAGCCGCCGTTCAGACGAATATTGACCGTTGGGAAGGAAACGGGTACGAGGTCAGGAGAATATACAGCCTTAGGGCTAAGGTGGAAAATGGTGCTTTCTGGCATGGCGGGCGTAGCATCGATTGGATTTTGTGAGTCGGCCATGGATAGAATAGATTTAGGATAATGGCAGCTTCAGGGTGGAGCAGGGCGGGAGCCTGTCACCTATTCGGAAATGTACAGCCTGAAGTTGTAAAAGCGATGTTCAAAGCCCGAAAAATGCAGATTTTTTCAAAAAATCCTGAACCTGAACGGCTATTGGAAAGGAAATAAGGAATTTGCCCCCGCGGCTGCGTCACAGGTGTATCCGTAGCTGTAATGAGGCTGGCCTTTCACCCATGACCTGAATACCCGAACCCATATGCCTCTCCCTCCTCCGCATGCCCCTTGGTGGCAGCGCTTCAATGCCTATCTGAAGGAGCGTTTTCCGCTGGTAAATAACGTGAGTTTTGGATAAAAACCACTTTGAATGGCTCCAATCGATGATTGTCATGCCGAGCGAAGCGAAGCATCTCATGTGTCCAATCAGATCCTTCA